>JBDUCF010000177.1:0-5984 GCA_040003545.1 Pyrinomonadaceae bacterium
GTCTCCTACGATTTGAACTATCGCCCTTCGCTGTGGCAAGCCATCGGTGGACAGGGGCGCGCTCGTGAAGTCAACCGCGAGCTGGCGCCACTGGTGGATGTGATGATCGGCAATGAAGAGGATTTTACTGCTGCGCTCGGTTTCGAAGTCGAAGGTATGGATGAACACCACTCGAAACTCGACGTGGAGAACTTTCGGCGCATGATCGAACGCGCCGTCGCTGAGTTTCCAAACTTGAAGGTGGTAGCCACCACCCTGCGTCATGCCCGGACCGCGACGCGCAACGACTGGGGCGCGGTCTGTTTTGCGGAGGGTCAGCTCTATCAGGCGCCGGCCCGCGAGGATCTGGAAATCTATGATCGTGTCGGCGGCGGTGATTCGTTTGCATCGGGACTAATTTACGGTTTTCTAAATGATCAGGGCCCACAATGGGCCGTCGAATGCGGCGCTGCGCACGGTGCACTGGCGATGACTACTCCGGGTGACACCACCATGGTGACGCTCGCAGAAGTCGAGCGCGTGATGAAGGGAGGCACTGCGCGCGTAGCGCGCTAGATTACATGGAAAAAGTTTGGGTCCTCAAACGCATTGAAGAGGTGGGGGTAGTTCCGGTAGTTAGGGCTTCCTCAGCGGAGGAAGCAGTCGCTGTTGCCGAGATTATCCGTGAAGGCGGAATACCTATTGTGGAGATCACGATGACAGTTCCGGGCGCTATCACCGTAATCGCTGAACTCAGCAAGCGCTATGGTGACGAAGTTCTGGTGGGCGCTGGCACAGTGCTCGATCCGGAAACTGCGCGCTCTTGTATTGCCGCCGGCGCGCAGTTCATAATTAGTCCGGCACTTAATGTTCAGACCATCGAATTATGCAAGTCGCAAAGAATAGCGATCTTCCCAGGCGCCCTGACGCCAACCGAGGTCGTCACCGCATGGGACGCCGGCGCCGACGCGGTTAAAGTTTTCCCGTGCAGCGCTGTGGGAGGCGCCAGTTACCTCCGCGCACTCAAAGCGCCACTGCCTGACGTAAAGTTGGTTCCCACCGGCGGTGTATCGCTGGCAACCGCGAAGGATTTTATCGCCGCCGGCGCCTGGGCCCTTGGAGTTGGCGCTGATCTGGTAAACACAAAAGCGATCAAGGCCGGCGACCGCGAATCAGTCGTGACCGCCGCGCGCAGCTACGTTGCCGCCGTGCGCGAAGCCCGCGCTGCGCTCAAGTAGTTCAGAGTCCAAGCTTTAGCTTGCGAGCGGCATAAGACAATCTAAAGATTGAACTCTGAACTTCTTGACTTTGCGCCAGTAGTTTAGAGTACAAGCTTTAGCTTGCCTGTCACGACAAGAGCAACCTGAGAAGGACGACGAGATATCGGTTACTTAATATCGAACAACAGGAGGAATCATGAAACGCAAGGCTTCAGCAGTTTGGCAGGGTGGACTCAAAGACGGCAAGGGAGCAATCTCGACCGATAGTGGAGTTCTCCAGAACACTCAATACTCATTCAGCACTCGATTTGAAGAAGGAAAGGGCACAAACCCGGAAGAGCTGATTGCAGCAGCACATGCCGGATGTTTTTCGATGGCCTTGTCCGGGCAACTTGGCAACGCTGGAATGACAGCGGAGAGCATTAACACCACCGCCTCGGTCACACTCGAGAAGACCGACGCTGGATTTACCATTACCAAAGTACACCTTGATGTGACGGCTAAAATTCCGGGTGCAGACAGTCAGGCTTTTGAGACGGCGGCAAATAATGCCAAAGCCGGCTGCCCAATATCGCGCCTGTTGAAGGCGGAGATAACAATGGACGCCAAGCTCGAGGCGTAGAACCGACGGCCGACGGCCGCAGAGCGGGCGAGCGTGAGTCGGGAGTCGCTCCGCGAAGGGCAACCGTCGCTTGGCTGCAGTCGCCGGTCGCCGGTCAGCGGTCGCCGGTCGCCGGTCAATGGAAAATGATTAGCGAGATTTACACACCGACCGTCGTTGGCCAGGGATCGCCTGATCTTGATCTAACAAACGCCGAGTTGCGTGCCATCGCAGAGCCTGCACTGCAAAACATAAAACCTGGCGCGCGCGTGCTCGCGATTATTCCTGACAAGACTCGCGACGACAACACCGACATTCTCTTCCCCATCGCTGCAGAATTCCTGGCCGGGAAAAACGTCGCCCAATTTGATGCCCTGGTGGCCCAGGGCACTCATCCACCGATGACCGAAGCGCAGAAGCGCGCCAAGATTGGCGCCGGGAACGCGGGGATTCCGGGCCTCGACCGCATCTTCGATCATCAGTGGGATCGATCCGATCAGCTGGTGACATTAGGTGAGTTGAATGCCAACCAAGTCAGGGAGTTAACCGGCGGTCTGATTGAGGAAGCGGTTGATGTCCGGCTTAATGCCCTGCTCGGGCCCGGCATCTATGACACGGTGTTGGTCTTTGGCGCCACGATGCCGCACGAAGTTGCAGGCTTTGCCGGTGGCGCAAAATACTTTTTCCCGGGAGTGGCCGGCCCTGAGTTAACTCACATGACCCATTGGCTCGGCGCCTTGGCCACAATCGAGCACGTTATCGGGCGCGTTGAGACGCCGACGCGCCGCATGATCGAAGCGGCCGCCGCGCTGGTTCCCGCCGAGGTCATCTCGTTCACCTCGGTGGCAACGCGTGGCAGTCAAGATGGGGACCGCTTGCGGACTCACGCACTCTTTGCCGGAGATATAAACGAAAGCCTGCGCCGGGCTGCCGCAGTCAGCGAACAGGTTCACATTAAATATACCGGCCGCAAATACCCCCGGGTCGTGGCCCTGCTCGACGAGCATTACGATGAGCTGTGGGTGGGCGGCAAAGCCAGTTACAAGCTGGGGAGTATCATCGAAGAGGGTGGCGAGCTGATCATCTACGCGCCACATCTAAATGCGCTCTCCACTACGCACGGCCACTTGATTGAGAAGTATGGTTACGCTCCGCTCGAGACCGTGCGTGAGATGGTGGCTTATTCTGACGAACTGCGCGCCAACCTGTGTATCGCGGCTCATCTGGCTCATGTGAGCTATGGCAGCGCGCGCAATGCCGAGGGTCACATCGTTCCGCGTTATCGCATCGTGCTGGCCTCAGCAGTGACCGAAGAAGTTTGCCGCCGCGTCAATCTTGGCTACCTTGATCCCCGCACGTTCAAGCGTGAGGATTACGATGGTGATCCAAAGACCTTCGTGGTGGAAAAAGCCGGCAGAGATCTTTACCTGGTTAATCAACCGGCAGAAAGATGAAAGGTTCGACAGGATTTACATGATTTACAAGAACTGTTCCATCCTCTAACTATGTTGTTAATTTTGTTAATCCGGTCTAAATATTCTTCTGCTGTCTCTGAGACAATTCCATCTACCTCTTGCTTTTCAAGGCGGCGGCTATCGCCTTTTCGGCGAGCGGGTTCATTACCTGATAGCCTTGCGCATTAGGGTGAAGACCGTCGTTGCTCAGCTCATCTTTCAAAAATCCTTTATCGTCAACCATCGCTGAATAGTAATCGAGATAGGTCATCTTGTTATCGGCCGCGTATTTCTTCATCCACTCGTTGAGAGCCTTAATCTGCTCCGGCGGGCGTCGAGTGGTTTGATTGCGTACCTGTCCATCCGCGGTCTTTTCGTAATCACTGACCGGAAGCAGCGACGCCAGCACAACGCGAATGCCGTGGGCACGAGACAGCTCAGCGATTGAAGCGAGATTGTCCCCGATGGACTGTAAAGTCATCGGGCCAGTGTTGCCGGCAATGTCGTTCGTGCCCGCGAGTATCACTACCGCTTCCGGCTTCAAGGCAATGACGTCAGGGCGGAAACGAATGAGCATCTGCGGCGTGGTTTGACCGCTGATGCCACGATTGATGTAGGGCTTGCCGGGAAAGAATCCGCCATTAGCAGCATTATGCCAGCCGTCGGTTATCGAATCGCCAAGGAACACGACGCGCTTCTCTTTCTTGCCGGGAGCAACCGTCTTAGAGTTCTCTTCACGATAACGCGCCAGGGCGGGCCAGTCTCGGAGCCGGGTCTCAAGCCGCGTGAGGTTAGCTTTTGCCTGGACGCATTCAGGTGAATCGCTCGCTGCAACGAGGGGCGCCGGCGTTTGCAACGGGGACGGCGTGGAAGTTTGGGCTACACAATCGGCCGCGGCGACAGACATGCAGACAACTAAACCGAAACCAACCAGAATTTTTTGTGCCAGCATCTTTCGGACAAGTATCAATTGGGGCATTGTTAAGATAGGTCCTATAGGTCATATAAGTCCTATAGACGATCCTCCTCCTTTTTTAACACTGATCTCACCGGTGCCAATCGCCGCCTGCATGACGGACTCCGGCGTCCACTCGTCAATCGGGCGAGCTTCAGAAAGTCGCCCACGGCTCATGACCGCGAGCCGATCACACATGCCGAAGAGTTCCGGCAAATAAGAGCTCACCATCAGGACCGCTTTGTTCGCCGCCGCACAGCGAGCGATGGTTTCATAAACCTGCACTTTGCTGCCGATGTCGATCCCGCGCGTCGGTTCGTCGAGCAGCAACACATCCGCATCCTGGTGCAACAAACGAGCAAGTGCTACCTTTTGCTGATTCCCGCCGGATAAAGTCTTGACTGCCTGACCAACACTTCGCGCCTTTATTCCGAGTGATTTGATCTGAGTGTTCGCTTGTTGGCGCTGACGCGAAAGATTTAGCCAGCCCCGTCGCGAGCATGAGGTGAAGCGGGTCATCGTAACGTTGTCGGCAACGGAAAGAGTGATGCCGAGTCCTTCGCCCTTGCGATCCTCGCTGAGATAACCGAGGCCCTGGATTAACCGCATCACCGGAACGCCACCGCGCGCGGACGAGGCTTTCCCTTTGAGAACGATAGTCCCGGATTCCGCTTCATCGAGGCCAAAAATTGCTCTCACCAGCTGCGTCCGGCCGGAGCCCATGAGACCGGCGATGCCGAGAATTTCGCCGCGACGTAGCTGGAAACTGGCGCTTTGCAAACCTGGCGGAGCCGCCAGATCTTTCACTTCGAGGATCGTGTTGGTTTCTTCAAAGGCTTCCGCCGGTCGTCGCGGAAAGAGATTCTCGACCGGCCTCCCAACCATTTGAGTGATCAACTCTTCATCCGTGGCGGAGGCGATGTCTCCGGTGGCCACGCTCTTTCCGTCTCTCAACACAGTAAAACTGTCGGCGATTTCGCGCACCTCTTCCAGAAAATGACTAATGTAGATAACGCTCAGGCCTTCGCTTCGCAGCTTTCGGATGAGCCCGAAGAGGCGCTTCACGTCCTCGCGCTGCAAGCTGCTGGTGGGTTCATCCATCAGAATAATCCGCGCGCGCGCAGCGATGGACCGGCAGATTTCAACAATTTGCCGGGCGGCTACAGATAGTTCCGCCACCTTTGTTTGGGGGCGAATTTCCGGATGTGGAAAAGTCTCGAGAACTTCCAGGGTGCGGGCATGGAGTCTCTTACGGTTGAGCCATCCAACCCGGGAAGGCTCGAGACCCATCATGATATTTTCGGCAACAGAGAGATGCGGACACAACGAGAGTTCCTGGTGGATAAGAGCAATGCCGTTAAGACGAGCGTCGAGCGGTGTGGCGGGAACGTAAGCCCGTCCTTCAACATTCATTTCTCCACGGTCGGGGCGCAGCGCGCCGGCCAGCACGTTCATCAGCGTGCTCTTACCGGCGCCATTCTCGCCAATCAGGGCGTGGACTTCACCTTGATGCAACTGAAGACTGACGCCGTCGAGCGCGACCGTGGGGCCAAACCGTTTTTCTACGTTGGAGAGAGATAGAGACGTCATTTAAGTAAGCAGTAAGCAGTAAGCAGTCAGAAGTGAACGAAGGTGAGTGTGGGCAGTGGTTGATGGAATACAGGGACGATGACAAATGAGAAATGGAAAATGAGAAATGGAAAATCTTGATAAGTTACCTTTGCAAATCCCTTTTGCGGTTTCATTCATCATTTGAAATTGCCTCTGCGTCCTGC
>JBDUCF010000008.1:0-20183 GCA_040003545.1 Pyrinomonadaceae bacterium
AAACTGTGTGGCAGTGAATCATTCCCTGAATGTCTTCAAGCGTAACCAGATCGTCGGAGAGTTTGTTTTTGAGCGCGGCCTCGATCTCGCCAGTGTTCTCGCGTAGCTCGGGTGGGACGTACTGCATGCCGAGGCGATGATAGATGTCATGCTCGCTTGTAGGTGAGCCCTCCCTGCCGGTCGGGCTACTGCCCCGAACGCGACCCGAGCCTTGAGGAGCCCTTGCTGACGCGCGGGCTTCTGCTTGAATGCTAACTGAGCCCTCCCTGACGGTCGGGCTACTGCCCCGATTCGCTGTCAAGCGCTCGATATGCGCAGCTGAACCGGTTGCGTTGAAGAGCGCCTCGGTGTATTCGCGCGGGGGCACGGCGGTCAGTTCCACTTTTGCGCCTTCGGCGAGGCCGACAGTGCAAACCGATTTTGTCTGGTGCTCGGTTTTGGTAATCAATGGATAGCGCAGGAAATGTTCGATGAGCGAAGCAGGGCGAGCGCCGGTGGCAACCAGGCGAACGGTGCCCACCGTTTCTTTCCAGCGTCGCAGCGAACCGGCGGCATCAATACTGGTCAGGCCCGGCGCTGTCCCCATGTATTCGATGATTCGATTCGCAATGCGCAGGGCATGATGAATGTGAATGCGTTCGCTGCGATTCTCGAACTTGTCGATGCTTTCCAGAATCCTTTGCTCAGTCTTTGCTCCGAAGCCTTTCAGCTCGCGAACCTTGCCGGCTTCGCACGCAGCTTTCAGATCGGCGACGCTGGTGATGTCCAGGGCCTGATGCAGTTGCTGGATCTTTTTCAGATTAAGGCCGGGAACCTGCGATAGCTCGATGATTCCTGAGGGCAGTTCTTGTTTGAGCTTCTCCAAAAACGAAGAGCTGCCGGTGTCGTAGAGTTCTGCGATCTGCGCAGCCAGCGCATTGCCAATGCCCTTGATTTCCGTCAGTCGTCTCTGACGAACCAGCTCGCCGATGTGGTCGGTAAGCTCCGCAACGGCACGGGCGCCCGCTTTGTAGGCCCGAGCTTTGAAATAGTCGTTGCCCCCCTTTATCTCCAGCAGGGCTCCGGTCTCCTGCAACGCGGCAGCGATGGCGAATTTATCCAGCATGTTACTTTTTTCTGACCGGCAACTTCTCGGGACCCTGCTGATGCGAAGTTGTCTCGGTCAGAGTTCCAGGGCCGTCTGCCAGGCGCGCCAGCAATCCCTGCCGACGGATCAACACGCTATCAGCCGCCCGGCGTACTCGCTCGGAACGTTCCGCTTCCTGTGCCGACCGCGCTGAGTTGTGAACCGACCCGATTTTCTTGCGGAGCATTGGCTTGGTCTCCTGAGCCTGTGTTATAAAAATCCATTCACTTTGTTAGAACATAGTAAGTACGGTGCGTCTGGTCAAGACGGGCCTCTGCGGCTGAGCGAGTCGAACGTTCCTTAGCCGCGTTCACGCGGCTTTCCCGCAGGGTTACTAGACCGGGCGTTTTACGCCCGGGTCAGGATGCATTGAAATCCCCAAGGGGGCCGTTTCAACGGGCTTCACCGTAGGGCCTTAGCCGTGACGCTACAACCGACTGATGGTAAGCAGGCTGAAGCGCGCTCAGCGTCGCCGCGCTCCAGCATGCGCCAGCGCTAAAAGCGCTGGGCATCTACTTATTAGGTAACCCTTCGGGAAGCCGTCTGAAGACGGCTGAAGGCGAAAGCATCAACACATGTCAACCTGCACAAATACTGTCAGCTCCGATCCATTCAAGAGGTACAAAATGAAAAGACTCTTTTTGATATCCGCGGTAGCCTTGATTCTTGTTTCCTGCACAAAGCCGTCCAACACCAATGACAACGCAAACCAAAGCCAGGGAAGCGGCGATGCTGCATTCAAGACAGTTCACGACAAGTACGTCGTAGAGTTTCTGCGTCGCAACCCGACAGTCAACACGTATCTGGGCGGCGCCGGGCTCGATTTGTCGCTGCGCGAGGTTGACGGAACGTTGCGCGATTACTCGCCGGCGGCGCTGGAGCAGGAAGATCGCTGGCTTGCCGATAGCCAAAAATCTTTCGAGGGCATCGACGCGAATTCACTTTCGCCCGGCAAGCGCATCGATCGCGAGGTGGCCATCGCCCAAATCAAGTTCCAATTGCACCAGCATCAGGTGCGCCATCAGGAACGGGCGCTCGACAGTTATACAGTGGAGCCTTTCCGCGCCATAGACTTTTACATCCAGGGCATGACGCAGACCGGCGCGCAGACTTATGGCACCCCGGAAGAGTGGGCCCTGGTTATCAAACGCCTGCAAGGGACGCCGCGCTACCTGCAAACCGCCCAGGATCAACTCAGCGCCGGCGTGAAGTCCGGCAATACACCTGACTGGCGCATGCTTAAACGCGATGGACTGGACACGTGTGCCTCCGACGCCGAGTACTTCGCAAAGAAAATGCCCGAATTCGCCGCGAAGAATATCGCCGCCGGGGCCCAGCACGATGACCTGGTCAAACAGTTGAACGAAGCTTCAACGAACGCGGCAAATGCTTACCGCTCGATGCACGACTTCGTTGCCCAAACATTTTTCGACGATGCGAACGCGAAGAACGCGCATGACGGCGTCAAGGCCCAGTTTCGCACCGATCATTACGCGATGGGCGAGGACGAATACAACTGGGCGCTGAAGAATAATCTGCGCATGGACAAGACCTCGGCCCAGTTGTTCGAAGAGGCCTGGCCCATCGTGCAGGGGACCCAGCAGGAAATGATCAAATTGGCCGGTGAAATAGCAGGAAAGCGCAAGATCGAAGCGCCGAGTCCGGAAGCGACTGTGCGGGCCGTGCTGGAAGAGTTGGCAAAGGATTACCCGAAGACCGACGCCGAAGAAGTTAGCTGGTACAAGGATGAAGGGGTGAAGCTGGTTGAGCACGCGCGCAAGACCGGGTTATTCGACGTTCCCTCGGACTACAAGCTCGACGTAGTTGAAACGCCACCGCCTCTGCGCGCTTCGATTGATGGCGCGGCGTATTATCCCGCCCCGCCTTTCAAGAACAGCGGGGTGGGCCGTTTCTATGTCACCACCTCAGGCAACAACGATCCGGGGGTATTGAAAGAGGCCAACCGCGCGGCCCTGGCCGACCTCGCCGCCCATGAGGGCTTCCCAGGGCACGACTGGCATTACAAAGTGATGACGCAAAATCGCGACCAGATTGCGGGGGTGCGCTGGCTGACGCCGGGCGCAGTCGAAGATTCTTCGTCGATGTGGGAAGACTCGATGGCTGCTGAAGGCTGGGCGCTGTACTCAGAAGCTCTGATGGCTGAGCCCCAACCCGGCGCCCCCGATGGCTTCTACACGCCGGAAGAACATCTCTATCAGTTGCAGGGGAAACTCTATCGAGACCTGCGCGTGCGCGTCGATATCGGTCTGCACACCGGCCGGATCTCCTACGACGATGCCATTGATCTCTTCTCGCAAGTGCGCGACTTCATGCCCGGTTCTTGCCGCGACAGCGGACTTAGCGACGCTAAGCGGGCCAGTTGCGACAGTTCCGAGCGCGCCATCTTTCGTTACTCGAAATGGCCCACCCAGGCGATCACTTACCGGCTGGGTAAAGATCAAATCTTTGCTTTGCGCAAGGAAGCTGCGACCATTCTCGGGAATCGCTTTTCCGCAAAAGCTTTTCACGTCTTGTTCATGAAGCAGGGCACAATCCCTTCCGGCTACTTTCATGACGAGCTTTTGAACCAGCTGCGCGCCGGAAAGTAGGACAGACATTTCTGGAAAACCCCATCGATTGGAACTTCTAAGCCAGCATACTTCCCTCGCTAGTTAGTGAGCGAAGGGCAAGAGCAGAGAGGCGAGCGCGCTGCTGATTTCACGTTCGCCTCTCACCAAATCCAGTTTCTTATTTTTCCCAGCCTTTCATCGCTTTATTCACCTCCGAGCCCTCCTGAATCCCAGGTGCTCAACGCCGATGGTCACCCCCGCAGGGCGAGGTGCACTCTTCATCGGCGGCGAATGGAAACTCCTCTAAAACCGCCGCCGCCAACGATGGAATAGCCCGTCTATTCAGCGTTTAAGTCCTTGGTAGCTAAAACTTATGACGGATAAGCTGATGCGCGGATTCGATCGGAACAATCTCTCTCTGCGAGAAGGCAGTGGTGTGCTCTTTCGCCGCAAGGCCCTAATTGTCACCGCGTTTCTGATCATTGCGCTGGCGACTGCGGCAGTCACTTTGCTGCTGCCGAACAAATATGAATCGCGCATGAAGATCCTGGTGAAGAACATGCGCGTTGACGTGGCCATCACTCCTGAACGGACCAACGGCGCGTCCGGCACGGTCCCGGAAAACGAAGTCGGCGAAGCGCAAATCAATTCCGAGATCGAATTGCTCAACAGTAAAGACCTGCTGGAACAGACCGTCAAAGAATCCGGACTGGCCCGTCCGGAGTCATCTCTGTTTTCGCGCGGCATGACTACTGAGGCGGTGCGTACCGAAAAGGCCGTCAACCAGTTGGCGAAGGACCTTACGATCACGCCAGTAAAGAAGGCAAACATCATTTCGATCAGTTATTCGTCCAACTCGCCCGAGTTGTCGGCGACTGTACTGCGCAAGGTGGGTGAACTTTACCTGGAAAAACATTTGAAGCTGCACCGGCCGCCGGGTACCTACGAATTTTTCAAGACCCGCGCCGATGAATACGAAAAACAGTTACGCCAGGCGGAAGCCCGTTTGAGTGCTTTCCAGCAGAACCAGAACCTCGTCGTCCTAAGCCAGCAAAAAGATCTGACCCTGCAAAAGACGGCCGACGCCAAATCAAAGATGTTGGAGGCGGAGGCCATGGTCAGCGAAACGGCAAATCGAATTCAGCGCGTCCAGCAGCAACTGGCGGCAGTTGCCCCGCGTGTCGTAACTCAGAGCCGCTCGCTTCCCAATCAATACTCCGCCGAGCGTCTGAATACGATGATCGTAGAGCTGAGAAATAAACGTACGCAGCTGCTGACCAAGTTCCGTCCCGAAGATCGTTTCGTTCAGGAAGTAGATCAGCAGATTCGCACGACCACTGAAGCCCTGCAACGCGCTTCGGGGCAAACGGCCGTCGAGCAATCCACCGACCTTAACCCGCTGCGACAAACTTTGGAGACAGAACTCTCGCGCGCCAGGTTGGATCATGCCGGCGCCGAAGCGCGCCGCGCGGCCCTGGCCGGCCAGCTGCAGCAATATCAGGACGGGCTAAAGAAACTGGAAGGCGCCACCACGGAGCACGATGACCTGCAGCGACAAATGAAAGAGGCGGAAGAGAACTATCAGCTTTATGCCAAGAAGCGCGAAGAGTCGCGCATTGCTGACGAGATGGACCAGCAGAAGATCACAAATGTTTCCATAGCTGAAGCACCTTCAGCAGCGCAAATCCCAACCAGCCCGAACCGCCCATTGAACCTCGTAATCGGCGTTCTGCTGGCGGCTTTCGTTGCTTTGGGCAGCGCCTTCTCGGCCGAGTTGTTCAGCGATACCGTGCACACTCCGCGCCAGCTCGAAGCGATGACCGGTATCACGGTGCTGGCCACCGTGCCGAAGGATCGACGCCGACTGCTCAGCCGCAAAACAAAATCCCTGCCGGCGGCAACAGGCGTCGGGGACAAGGTAGTTGTCGAGACAAATAGTTAGGGTTGTTTCAACAAGTCGAAGTCACGACCGGGTCGATCGCAACTCAAAGAGGTTCAAACACCACCGTGCAAACAGCCGCACTTTTACCAAACAGCGAAACCGCGGGTTCGCAAACGAATCAACACAGCGCGCGGCGCCACAACCTGCAACTGCTGCTGGCCGGCTTTCAGACCGGATTGCAGAAGCTGCAGCAGGGCGCGGTGCTGGCATTCACTTCGGCAGCCCCGCAGGAGGGCGTTAGCCATGTGACGCAATCGTTTGCCGTGGAGCTGGCCCGCCACAGCGAGAGGCGCACGCTGATAATCACCGCGGAACGACTGCAAAGCCTGCGCGTGGCCGACTATATACAAATGCCGGAATGCTGTACCCGCACCAACATCGAAAACCTATGGGTGTTACGCACGCAAAAACAAAGTAACGGCAACGGTAACGGTAATGGTAACGGCAGCCATCCTCCGGAAAACAAGATTACCCGGCTGGAGGCTGAATCTGAGTTTGGTCTCGATCGCATTGAGGCCCTGCGCCTTACTTTTTCGAACATACTGATCGACTGTCGCTCGCTAAAGGTTTCATCTGAAGCCGCGGTCCTGGCCTCGACGGTTGACGGCATCGTGGTGGTGGTTGAAGCGGGCCGCACTCGGCGCGATGAAATCCAGAATGCAAAAAGGACGATCGAGATGGCCAAAGGAAACTTCCTGGGCTTCATCTTGAACAAACGCCGTTACCCGGTTCCTGACTGGTTGTACAAGCGGCTCTAGGAACAACTTCTTATGAAAACCAATCGCTTCATTGTATTCGCCCTGGTTCTGTTCACCTTCTGCGTTGCCGCGCAAGCTCAAATGCAGAGGCCCCGGCTCGGAAATGTCCACGAGGATCGTTATCAGGTGCAGCCGGGTGACGTGCTCGAGTTGCAGTACCGTTACTCGCCCGAGTTCAACCAGACCGTGATGGTCCAGCCGGATGGCTATATCTCCCTGCAGGTGGGCGGCGATGTCAAAGTGGGCGGAAAGAATGTTGAGCAAGTGCGGCAGTTGATTTTGCAGAAAGTGAGCGAGCGCCTGAAAGACCCCGAAGCCACGGTGATCCTGAAAGAGTTTCAGAAACCCTACTTCGTTGTTGCCGGCGAAGTGGTCCAACCCGGCAAGATCGAGATGCGCGAACGAGTGACTGCTATCCAGGCAATCATGCTGGCGGGCGGGATGAAGGAGAGTGCAAGGTCTTCGCAGATTCTCCTGTTTCGAAAAATCAATTCGGATACTGCTGAAGTGAAGGTGCTGAACCTGAAAAGGATCAAACGCACCAGCGACCTGGAAAATGATTTAACTCTACAGGCTGGAGACATGTTGCTCGTCCCCCGCGACAGAATCAGCAAGATAGAACGCTTTATCAAGCTGGCAAGCGTCGCGGCTTTTATGAACCCGTTCCATCCTTAGAAACAGTGATCGCTTAGGAGAAATCGGCCGGACGCCGAGGTGCGAAAGCCGCAAAGTCGGAATGTTAGTGCAAATATGACTGCCCGCCATGGACAACTGTCGAACTTCTTTCTAAAGGTGAGCGATCTCTCGCTTGTTCTGATCGCGCTTGGTATCGCGGTTGTTCACTACTACGCTCCCTCACCTGATCCTGGATTTGCATTTGACTATCTTTCCAATCGAATAAAAGTCACCAATGCTCTGCTTGGTTTCGCGCTGCTAATCATCTGGCATGTTTCCCTGGGCGTGCAGGGCCTCTACCTTTCGCACCGCCTGAGCACGATTTCCGAAGAGTTGAAAGAGATCGCGCGAGCCGTCGGTATTTCGTCGGTGGCCTTGCTGGCTGCCGCCCAGATAGGACGCTGGCCCACGATTAACGCGCGCACAGCGGCCGCCTTTGCCTTCGTTAGCTTCGTCCTGGTGGGCGGCATGCGATTGGGGTTACGTCTCAATCTGCGCCGGCTGCGGCGCCGCGGACACAACACTAAATCTCTATTGATTGTAGGCGGTGGCGCGCGCGCTCAGGAGTTTGCCCTGCGCGTCAGCAAGCGTCAGGATTTCGGTTACAAATTGATCGGCTACGTCGAAAGCGATCCGGCCTATAGCCAGAAGGCGGTGGCCGGCTCCGCCTGGCTGGGAAGCATTGACGACTTGCCGCGCATTGTGGCGGCCGAAGTTATCGATGAAGTGGCCATAGCGTTGCCAATCAAGTCTCAGTATTCGCAGATCGAATCGACGGTCGCTCTGCTCGAGGAACAGGGGATCGTGGTCCACCTGCTTTCTGACTTTTTCCCGCATCGTCTGGCGCGATACCAGCCGGCCGAGTTCCAGGGGATTCCCCTGGTTTCGCTTCTTAGCGCGCCGGCGCTTAGCTGGCGCACGGAATTCAAAAGGCTCCTCGATCTATTAATCGCGACTGTGTTCCTGATCCTCTTACTGCCGCTGTTCGTGCTGGTGGCCATCGCCATCAAGCTCGATTCCCACGGGCCGGCGCTGTTTGTGCAGGAGCGGATGGGCTTTAACAAACGCCGCTTTCGCATGTTCAAGTTTCGCACGATGGAGGTGGATGCGGAGTCACGCCTGAAAGAGCTTGAACACTTAAACGAGAAGCAGGGTCCCATCTTCAAGATTCGCAACGACCCGCGCATTACCCGGGTCGGACGCTGGCTGCGCAAGACCAGCCTGGACGAGTTGCCGCAACTCCTCAACGTGCTTCTGGGTGACATGAGCGTGGTTGGCCCGCGCCCGCTGTCTATTCGCGATGCACTGTTATTGGAGGAGGCCTGGCAGAAACGCCGCTTCAGTGTTAAGCCGGGTCTGACCTGTCTGTGGCAAGTCTCCGGCCGCAGCAATCTATCATTTGAAGAGTGGATGCAGCTCGATCTCGAATATATCGACCAGTGGTCGCTGGTGCTGGATTGCCGCATTCTGCTGCGCACTATTCCGGCAATTCTTTTTGCGAAAGGCGCCAGCTGACAAAGGTGTTAGACCCCCGTGTTTAGCAGCGGGCTACCGCCCGCTTAGGTCGGGCCTTAGCCCGACTCGAAACAAGTGCGTTGGAAGTCTGTCGAATTCAAGAAATGATAGGGCGCAACGTTAGATTAATCCTCAGCATTAATGCGCTGATAATTCTCTCCGGAGTTGTCACCAGCCTGCTGGGCGCGTGGGCTCTGGGCCCAGCCGGGCGCGGTGACCTTCTGGTAGTGGTGGTCTGGCCTCCGGTCATTGCTCTGATCGCCGGTCTTGGTCTACCGCAAGCACACCGCTACTGGATGGCCAAACAACCCGAGCGGCTTTCCAGTCTTTTTTCCAACGCGATTATCTATGCCGTCGTTGTTGGCGGCGCGGCTTTGGCTCTGGCGGAGCTAATCGTTCCGCATCTCGTTGGCCAACGCAGTCCCGCAGTGATAACGCTGGTGCACATTTATCTGGTGAATATTCCGGCAGCGCTATTACTTGAGCTGATGGTTGGTCTGCTTGAAGGCTCGCGACGCTTTGGCTGGGCGGGTGCGGCCCGGGCGATTTCCTTCGCGACGCAGGCGACCGGATTCCTGGCTCTCTGGCTGGCGCACCGGCTCAGTGTGGAAAGCGCTGCGCTCACAATGATCGTTTGCCAGACCAGCTCGATGCTGCTCTCGCTTTACGCCGTGCGATCTCAATTGCATCCGGCCTGGCAACCGAGCTGGATCGCGTGGCGCAAGTCCTTGAACTATGGTCTGCGCGACTATGCGGGCATCGTTTCAGATTTCACCACCATGCGGCTGGATCAATTGATGCTGGGCGCAATGGCTTCGAGCGCGGCCATCGGACTCTATGTGATTGCAGTGCGCCTTTCTGAAATGACAACGATGGCGGCCGGCGCCCTGTCGGACGCGCTGCTGCCGGAAGTAGCGGCCACACGAGGCAGCGGCCAGAGTGTAGATCTTCTGGGAAGAAGTTTGCGCCTGACCCTCTATTCGCACGTGATATTACTCGTCCCGATGCTGCTGGCAGCGCCGGTGGTTCTCAAAAAGATATTTGGCGAACGCTTCTTACCAGCTACCCCGGCGTTGCGTTGGCTCCTGGTGGCAGCCGCGGTTTGGAGTGCCGGGGCGATTGTGATCAGTGGCTTGAAGGGATTGGGTTACCCGGGATTAAGCACCATCGCGCGGTTGGCATCGGCTGTAGTCACGGTGATCGGGTTGCTGGTGTTGCTTCCGCGAATGGGGATCACCGGCGCGGCGATCTCATCGCTTATTGGATACAGCGTGATGTTCCTCGTTGCGCTCCTTTGGCTGGTTTCCAAACAACAGATTGGATTGTGGGAATGCTTGCGGCCGCGGCGCCAGGACATTCCCGATATGCGCCTTAGTTCACTTGCAAGGCTTGGTTTTCCGGGCGCCCGGGGCCAGGAAATTTAGATCGCAAAGCGGATGAACAGCCTCATCAACAATATAGCCCCGCGCGAATCGTTATCAACGCGTCGCTCGCCTCTGTTGTGGGTATTGCCCGTGACAGCAGTTTCCGTTTTTACGGTATGGGCCATCACCAGCGGGGGACAGGCGTTGCGCACATGGCTGCTGGGGGCCCTGCTCTGGTTGATGGCGCTGCCGTTGCTGGTTAGCCTCGAAGCCGGACTGCTGGCCATGATGATATTCGAGCCTTTCCGCGGATTGCTCAGGCGCGCTCAGTACCTCTTCGTTGACTATACCGCCACCGATCCCATTCACGTTCTGACCCCGCTGGTCACCCTGCTGGCTGTGGCCGTGCTTCTGAAAACGCATGGACTGGGGATTGTGCGCAAGACCCCTCTGGCCGGCTCGATCTCGCTGCTCGGACTGATCTACCTGGTACAAATATTCAATCCATTACAGGGCGGCTTGTTCATCGGTTTGGCGGGCGCGCTTTTTATGCTCGTGCCCTTGATCTGGTTCTACTTTGGCCAGGAAGTGAAGTTGCACTTTCTGACTATTGCGCTGCGCTTGATCGTTTTCGTGGGATTGATCGCGTCACTGTACGGCATTTACCAGTTGGTCTTCGGCTACCCGGCGTTCGAGCAGTACTGGCTGGACAACACAGAATTCTATAACTCAATCGCCGTGGCGCACGTCCAGCGGGCCCTGGCGACATTCAGCAGCGCAGAAGAATGGGGCCGCTACATTGAAATTGGCGCCATCATCGCATTTGGGTTCGGGGCCGCGGCGACGAGACTGCTGCGTCGGGTGGGTTGGCTGCTGGCCGGCGCCGGCCTTACGGTGGGGCTGCTACTCACCGGCCAGCGCACCGCAATTTTTGGATTCATTCTTGGCGCCGCAGTATTGCTGCTGCTTGGTACGCAAACTCTGCGGGGCCTCGCAATGCGCGCAGTCATTTTGTTGCTTCCGGTGCTGCTGGTTGCATTTTTGGCTAAGGCTCCTTCGGAAGATGAGATGTGGAGCAAGGGCGAGAACGAGAAAGTGGGCACCCTGGTTTCGCACGCAACCCGAGGCACGCTGAACCCAGCAGGCGAAGAAAGCATGCAGGCGCGACTCGAAACCTGGACTTACCTGGCAACGAACGTGCTGCCTGCCCGCCCGCTCGGCGCCGGGCTGGGCGCAGGCACGCTCAGCGAGACAAAGTTTAACCAGAGTTCCGATATGCCGCCCATTGATAGTTTCATCATTGTGCTGGCGATTGCCTGCGGCATTCCGGCCGCCCTTCTATTCTTGTGGATCCTCGCCCGAGCGATGTGGATGTCCATGCGCGCGGCCCGTCGCGCCGCTGTGGGGACACCCGAGGCAGCCATCGCCCGAATTGTAGCGGCACTAATTCCGGCGATCATTCTCAATACTTTCTTTGGACTGACATTCACGCTTTATTCGGTGGCGCCGATCGCCTGGTTAGTAATTGGCTGGATCAGCGCGGAAGAATTACGCGCCCGAACTGTCGCTGCGGAATCCGCAAACGTGAAACAGACTTTAGTCAGTGGCCGGTTCACGAGATCACAGGCTGAAGCTTGTGCCACTCCGGCAGGAGCTGAGATTTGAAAATTCTTTTCTATAACCACACGGCCAAAGTCAGCGGCGCAGAACGTGTGCTGATGATGATTCTATCGCGACTCAATCGCGATCAGTTCACGCCGGTGGTTCTCTGTCCTCCAGGTCCCATGATGAAGATGGCCGGCGCGCTCGGCGTTCCCTGTCAGAACGTCGAACCACTAAGCGCCCGTTTCACCTGGCGCCTCGATCATCTGTTTCGCTACGTCATTTCCTTTATGGGCGCCATTCGGGAAGTGCGCTCGCGAGTGATCAATCTGCGACCTGACATCATTCATGCGAACAGCATTCGCGCCGGGCTGGTGATGACCTTCGCCACGGCAGGTCTTGACGTGCCCGTCATCTGGCACGTACACGACATCCTGCCGCACCATCCGTTGAGCATCCCCATTCGATTAATTGCTTGCGCGTCTCGCAGCAATTCCATCCTCGCGGTGTCGCACGCGGTTGCCGATCGATTTCGTGGCCTCCTGATTCCCTGGTTCAGCCGGCGCGTCCCGGTCAAGGTCATTCACAACGCAGTCGAGCTGGAATGTTTTCAACCGAACTCCGAAAGCCGGCGCGAGATTCGGCGCGCTTTAGGAATTAGTGAAAGACAGCGAGTGGTCGGCATTGTGGGGCACTTGACGCCGAACAAAGGCCAGCTTGAGTTGATCGAGGCTTTCGCCGCAGTGTCGCGTGAAACTTCGGATGTGGTTCTTCTGGTTGTCGGCGCAGCGCTCTTCAATCGGAGCGCAAACTACGAAAGATGTCTCGAGCGCGCCGCAAGTTCATTTGCGGTGGCGGATCGAGTTCGCTTTCTCGGGTCCAGAAACGATGTGCCCGCACTGATGCGGGGCTTTGACCTGCTGGTCGTTAACTCACGCACTGAAGGGTTCCCGCTAACTGTTTTGGAAGGTCTGGCAAGCGGCACGCCCGTCCTGGCGACCGCGGTTGGCGGCACCCCCGAGATGATTCGCCACAGGGAAAACGGCTGGCTGGTTCCCGCGCGCGACAATCATTCGCTGGCTGCGGGAATCTTGAGGCTACTCAGCGATCCGGCCTTGCGCGCGAAGCTTGCCAGGTGTGGTCGTCAGGAGGCCAGTGGGCAGTATTCCGCTGAACAATACATAAGCGACCTGCAGAGCTTTTACCGGCAAGTAGATAATTTGCGGCCAACGGTAACAATTCCGGCGCAACGCGAAGTCAGAGAAAATGCCTGACTCTTCTCCCCCGAGGTGACAATGTCCAGAATCGCACTAGTCCATGATTACTTTGTCCAAATGGGCGGAGCCGAGCGCGTCGCAGAAGTGCTTCATGACTCTTTTCCTACGTCGCCGATGTACACCACGGTCGCGCTCCGGCACCGGTTGCCTCAGGGGCTGCGCGCCGCGGATGTTCGTACCTCGCTGCTGCAACATCTACCGGCCATGGAGCGCCGCTTCCGTCACTATTTCATGTTCTATCCGTGGGCGGTCGAGAGTCTTGATCTTTCCAAGTACGACCTGATCGTCAGCAGCAGCTCGGGCTATGCCAAAGGAGTGCACCGGCGTCCAAACGCAATCCATATTTGCTATTGCCATACGCCGATGAGATGGGTCTGGCGTTATGAAGACTACGCGGCGCGCGAGGGCTTTGGCCGGGCGGCGCGCGCAGTTTTGCCGCTACTGCTTTCCGGATTGAAGCGTTGGGATCTGCGCGCATCCCGTCAGCCGGACTATTACATCGCCAACTCGCGCGTGGTAGCGCGACGGATCAAAAAGATCTATGGCCGCGATGCGACGGTTATTCCTCCTCCGATAGACACCGACCGGTTCACGCCCTCGGACCAGTTGGATGATTATTATCTGGTACTGTCCCGCTTGATGCCTTACAAACGGATCGAACTCGCTATTCAAGCCTGCAATCGTTTACAGCGGCCCCTGGTGATCATCGGCGATGGGCCAGACTGCAAGCGTTTGCAAAAATTTGCCGGTCCATTGACTCGTTTCATGGGTCGCCAACCGGATGCAGTTGTCGCTCGCTACGCCAGCCGCTGTCGCGCCTTGCTGTTTCCCGGCGAGGAAGATTTTGGCATGTCGCCATTGGAAGTAAACGCCGCCGGCCGGCCAGTGATTGCCTTCAACGCGGGCGGGGCCATTGAAACGGTGGTTGAAGGTGTGACCGGGCTATTCTTTAACGACCCCACCAGCGCCTCGCTGGCCGGCGCCATTGAAGAATTCGAAACTTGCACCTGGAACCGCCGGCTAATTAGACAGCACGCCGAAAAGTTCGATCGCACCGTGTTCACTTTCCGCATCCTGCAGTTCCTGAGCTCGGTGGCGCCCGCGTCCTGTGCCGAGGAGGTTTCCACGGGCGCCCGGCTTCTTTCGCGCAATATCTATGAACGAGCGTTTCAGTGGCCGGCCACTGTTCATTAGCCGCTGCGGTGTAGCGCAAGAAATCCCGTTGGAACACAGCTTAAATTCCCGATGGCGACGCTATTAGAAGTTTTATCTGATAGATGGAAAACACAGCAGCTCTGCGAACGGGCCTCCTGCCCGCGAATACCTCCAATATTGCGCGGAACGGCGAAGCTTCGGTTACAAGCGGCTTGTTGGCGTCGGACAGCTTCCTGCCCCTGTTGATCGAGCCGGCCGGCAGCGACATCGATCTGATTTCATGGGCCGGCGATAACAAGGAATTCCTCGAAAGCAAGTTACTCGATCACGGCGGCATTCTGTTTCGCAACTTCCGAGTCGGCGCAGTTTCGGAGTTCGAGCGTTTTGTCGGCGCGATCTCCGGCGACTTGCTGGACTACTCGTATCGTTCGACTCCGCGAAGGCAGGTAAGCGGAAAGATCTTCACCTCCACAGAGTATCCTGCGCATCAATCAATCCCGCTGCACAACGAGAATGCTTATTCGCGCAACTGGCCAATGAAGATTTGGTTCTTCAGCGAGCAATGTGCGGAGTCAGGCGGGGAAACGCCGGTTGCCGACAGCCGCAGAATTTATGAACTGATTCCCCCCGAGATCAGGGAGCGGTTCACGCGTAAGGAATTGTTGTACGTGCGCAATTACGGCAGCGGCCTCGACCTCTCCTGGGAAGATGTTTTTCAGACCACCGACCGGCCGGCAGTGGAAAACTATTGCCGATCGGTAGGCTTGGAATTCGAATGGCTGGACGACGATTGCCTGCGCACGCGCCAATTGTGCCAGGCGGTCGCGGCGCATCCATCCACTGGACAAATGGTCTGGTTTAATCAAGCCCACCTTTTTCACATTTCTCGACTGGCCCCTGAAGTTCGCGAAGCATTGCTGACCGTATTTGCGGAAGAAGATCTCCCCCGCAATGTTTATTACGGTGACGGCGCTCCGATCGAAGCCTCGGTGCTGGACGAGATAACCAGAATCTATGAACAACAGGAAATCAGTTTCCCGTGGCAACAGGGTGACATCCTGATGCTCGACAACATGCTTGCCGCCCACGGCAGAAAGCCCTTCAGCGGCAAACGCAAAGTCGTGGTCGGCATGGCTGAGCCCTTCGAGAACCACATCCCCAATCCGAACGAACACAAATAACGACATGCAACATGAACTGACAATCGATTCCGGAAAAGCGGCGAGTAACCCCGAGCTGGTCGCTAAACTCGTCCTTCGGGCCGAAAACGTTGCTGAAGATTTTGCTGACAGTTACCGTAGCAACAAGCTGGCCCATGAACTTTTTCAGGAAGTGGCGAATGACACGCCGCGCCGAACCGCAATCGTCTGCGACGGCCGCCAACTGACTTATGCGGAGTTGAACGAGCGCGCGAATCAGCTGGCCCGTCATCTGCAAAAGCTGGGCGCCGGCACTGAAGTGCTGGTGGCCATCTGCCTGGAGCGGTCTCTTGATGTAGCGGTCAGCATACTTGCCACACTCAAAGCTGGCGCTGCTTACCTGCCGCTGGATCCGGCGTACCCCAGTGAGCGTCTTGCCTTCATGGTTGCGGATGCGAAACCACGAATCGTGATTACGCATGAACATCTCCGGAACATATTGCCACGGCACGATGCGCGTGTGGTTGTCCTCGATAGCGATTGGCCAACGATTTCGCAATGTAGTGCGACCAACCTGCCAACCAACGGTGCCGCGGAAAACCTCGCCTACGTAATCTACACGTCCGGTTCGACGGGACGGCCCAAGGGCGTAATGATTACGCACGGCAATGTGGGCCACTATGTACAGTCCGTGCGCGGACCGGTGGGACTTAACTCCGCTGATTCGTACTTGCACACTGCGTCGATTTCGTTTTCATCTTCAGTGCGGCAGTTAATGTTGCCCTTGTCGCTGGGTGCGAAGGTCGTGATCGCAAGCACCGATCAGATCCGCGACCAGCTGGCGCTGTTTGAATTAATCAAACAACAGGCAGTGACGGTCATCGATGTTGTTCCTTCCTACTGGCGCAGTTGCATTCAGTCGCTCGCCGGCCTGGAACCAGCCGAGCGGGAGTCTTTACTCAGTAACAATCTGCGGCTGATTCTTTCCGCCAGCGAACCTCTTCCTTCAGACGTGCCTCGTGACTGGATGTTCGGATTCCGGCACCGGGCGCGTCTCATGAATATGTTCGGGCAGACGGAAACCGCCGGCATTGTCGCTACTTATCCGATTCCTCGCGTGTACGAAGACAGCGTCCGCGTCATGCCTATCGGCCGGCCGATTCCGCACACCCAAATCCATTTGCTGGATTCCAATTCGCAACCAGTGGCGGAAGGCTTTCCCGGTGAAGTTCACATCGGCGGACCTGGGATTGGACGTGGGTACCTGAATCATCCTGAGCTGACAGCGGAGAAATTCGTTCCCGATCCTTTTAGTGCTGTTCCGGGGGCGCGTCTTTATAAGACCGGTGATCTCGGACGCGTTGGCTCTGACGGTTCAATACAGTTCCTGGGCCGGATGGACAACCAGGTAAAGATTCGCGGCCATCGCGTCGAGCCTGGAGAGATCGAGGCCCTGCTGCGTCAACTGACGCCGGTCGAGGACGCGCTGGTGATCGCAAGAAGAGAAGATGGAACCGAGCCGCGCCTGGTCGCCTACGTTGTTCCCCGGCGGTCGAACTCGTCAGCCATTTCCGGACGCGCTCGCTACGCATTGCCGAACAATATGGCCATCGTGCAGCAAAACAAGCACGAGACAGATTTTTTCTACCAGCAAATCTTTGTCGACCAGTCAAATTTCCGGCACGGCATCACGCTGCGCGATGGCGACTGCGTTTTTGACGTGGGCGCAAACATCGGAATGTTCGCCTTGTTCGCGCAGCAGGTGCGCCGGAACATTTCTCTATTTGCCTTCGAGCCGATTCCTCCGATCTTCGAGGCCCTCGCGATTAATACGTCGCTCTACTGCGATAACGCGAAGCTCTTTCAATGTGGCCTGGCGGAAAAATCGGGGGATGCCGAGTTCACTTTCTATCCAGACTCGTCCAGCCAGTCAGGCCGCTACGCCGATACGCAGGACGAGCGCGAAGTCCTGCGCTCGATCATTGCGAACACCAGCGCAAACGGAAGCAATGGCGACGATGCGAGCGGCTACCTCGACCAGGTCGTGCAGGATCGCGTGCGGGGAACAAAAGTTACCTGTCAGCTGAAGACGCTTTCTGAAATCATTCGCGAGCACAGTATTGACCGCATCGATCTTCTGAAGATCGATGTCGAGAAGAGCGAGTTGGACGTGCTGGCCGGCATCGAGGATTGCGATTGGCCCCGAATCAGACAAATCGTCATCGAAGCGCACGATGTTAACGGCAATCTGTCGCGTCTGACCATGCGGCTTAAGGCCCGGGGTTATTCCGTCACGGTGGAACAGGACGAATATCTCAAGGGCTCGAACCTTTACAACGTTTTTGCCATTCGCTGGGACTCTCTTTCGGATTCAACCAATGAACCGGTTACTAAACCTTTCGTCGTACCCGTCTTGCCGGACAGCATTCTTGATCCTGCCGTTCTGCGAGAACATGTGCAGGAAAAGCTTCCTGACTATCTCTGGCCCTCGGCTTTTGTGGTAATGGACAGCCTGCCGCGGCTGCCTAACGGCAAAGTTGATCGGCAAGCCTTGCCGGCGCCCGCACGCGAACGAGACGAGTCAGACGCCGGCTTCATCACAGCACGCACGCCGACAGAGGAGAGTTTGTCGACGATCTGGGCCGAGGTATTAAAGCTTGATCGGATTAGCGTGCATGATAACTTTTTCGATCTCGGTGGCGATTCAATCCTCAGCGCACAAATTATCGCGCGGGCCAGAAAGGCAGGTTTGCGCCTGACGCCAAAGCATCTGTTCAAGTATCAAACCATCGCGGAATTGGCGCTTGTCCTGGAAGACGGTCCTGACGCCCCTCGGGACAAAGACCAACAGCCTGAAGCTGAAGCTGCGCCGCCGGAGAGTCACACTAATAACTCAGCGATCGCAAAACTCAGTTCCAGTGAACGCAGCCGTCTCCTGTTGGATTTCAATCAGACCGCCGCTGACTATCCTCGTGACAAGTGCGTACACGAGCTGTTCGAAGCGCAAGTCGCGCGCACGCCTGATGCCGTGGCGCTGAAGCATGAAGCCGAAACGATTAGCTTTAGCGAATTGAACTGCCGCGCCAACCAGGTAGCGCACCGGCTGCGCGCTCTGGGAGTGGGTCCCGAATCGCTGGTAGGAGTCTATCTGGAGCGCTCAGTGGAGATGGTCGTCGCGCTACTGGGAGTTTTGAAGGCCGGGGGAGCTTATGTGCCGCTAGATGCGGTGTATCCGCAGGAATTAATCCAGTTCATGATCGAAGACGCTCAGTTGTCTATTCTGCTGACTCAACAGAATCTACTGGCGCGCGTCGAGCGTACGGGTCTGCAATCTATCTGCCTCGACGGGTCTCGCAACCGGTTTGCCCGTGAAAGCTCGGATAATCCGGCCGTGGAAGTAACTTCTGACAACCTGGCCTATGTGATTTACACCTCAGGTTCGACCGGCAAGCCAAAGGGCGTGATGATTCCGCATCGTGGTCTAGTCAACTATCTCAGTTGGGCCATCAGGGAATATGAGGTGGCGGCAGGATGCGGCGCGCCGGTTCATACCTCGATCGCTTTTGACCTGACCATCACCAGCCTCTTCAATCCCTTATTGGTTGGGCAAACTGTTCATCTGTTACCCGAAGAAAGAGGAGTCGATGCCCTCGGGCACTGTTTAGCCGACGAGCGGAACTTCAGCCTCGTAAAGATCACCCCGACGCATCTGCAAACGCTAAGCGCGACGCTACTGCCGGCCGAGGCACCAGGCAGAACTCGGGCGCTGGTAATCGGGGGCGAAGCCCTGACGATGCAGAACCTGAGTTACTGGCGACAGCATGCACCCGCGACCAGACTCATAAATGAATACGGCCCAACAGAGACGGTGGTGGGTTGTTGCGTGTACGAAGTGGGTCCTGACGATCCTTCTTCAGGCGGAACGCCTATCGGCCGTCCGATCGCCAACACCAGGTTGTACGTGCTCGATGAAATGCTGGAGCCGGTCGCTATTGGGGCGCCGGGAGAGCTCTATGTCGGCGGCGATGGTGTGGCCCGTGGTTACCTGAACCGTCCTGAGCTAACCGCTGAACGTTTCATTCCCGATCCATTCAGCGAAGAACCGGGCGCTCGTCTTTACAAGACTGGCGATCTGGTCCGCTATCGAGACGATGGCAATATTGAGTTTCTTGGGCGGCTTGATGATCAGGTGAAGATTCGCGGCTATCGAATCGAGTTGGGAGAGATCGAGTCGGCCCTAATCCAGCATCAGAACGTGCGCGATTGCGTCGCAGTTGCTCGCGAAGATATGCCGGGTGATAGACGTCTGGTTGCGTACGTGGTCCCCACCAGCGACGAGCCTTTACGGATTAACAAGCTGCGCGACTTTTTGAAAGACAAACTGCCGGACTACATGATCCCGTCCTGTTTTGTGATGGTTAATGCGCTGCCGGTAACTCTGAATGGCAAAGTCGATCGCAAAACGTTGCCGCCGCCCGATCGCGAAAGACCGGATCTGGAATCCGGCTTCACTGAAGCGCGCACGTCGAAGGAAAAAGTGCTGGTGCAAATCTGGGCTGACGTCTTGAAACTGGAACGCGTTGGAGTCAATGACAACTTTTTCGATCTGGGTGGCGATTCGATCCTCGGCACGCAGATTTTGGCGCGGGCCACGAAAGCCGGTCTGCGAATGACGCCGAAACAACTATTTCAGTATCAAACAATCGCCGGGCTTTCGAGGGCGATTGAGCCAGGCGGGCCCGTCGTCGATCCGAAGGAAATGAAATTAAACCAGCCCGGTACTGCCCCCGAAGTTCGCCAGGTGTCCGTCTCCCCGCAAAAGGCGGGATTGAGCCGGGAAGATATCGACAAGGTGCTGGCGCAAATAAAAGACGGCGGCGGAGGCAGGCCTCATGTCAACTGAGAACGTGGAAGCCCTGTTGGAGCTCTCGCCCATGCAGCAGGGAATGCTCTTCCACTCGCTGTACGCGCTTCAATCCGGGATCTACATCGAGCAGATTATGTGCCGTCTGACCGGGCGGTTGGATGTGCCCGCGTTCGAACGCGCCTGGGAGTTGGTG
>JBDUCF010000178.1:0-5894 GCA_040003545.1 Pyrinomonadaceae bacterium
CTGCCGGATACCAACACCAAGCCGCTCCATGTAGGCGCGGGAAACTTTTTCGCCCAGTGGAGCGGCGCCCGAGAAAATCATTTTAAGATTCGAGAGATCGTGGTTATCGACTGCCGAACTTTTGGTTAACGCCAGTACGATCGGCGGTACCAGGTGGGCCAGTGTCACATCATATTTTTCCACGATTCGCAGAAACTGCTCCAGATCAAAGCGCGGCATGGTGACAATCGTGGCCCCCATCCGTATTCCCATGTTGAGAATTACCATCAGCCCGTAAATGTGAAATAGCGGCAACACCGCAATCAGGGTGTCGTCGCGATGGAAGAAGTCGAGCCCGTCCATCTGGCAAAGATTCGCCACCAGGTTGTAATGGGTGAGCATTACACCCTTGGGCATCCCGGTCGTGCCGCTTGAATAGGGCAAGGCGACCAGATCTTCCCGAGGATTTATCTTTACTTGAGGAGGCTCGCCGTGGCTTTCCAGCAACCACGCGAAAGGGGTAGCGCCTTCGGCTTCTCCAAAAACGAAAAGCTCTTCGGTGTTAGCCTTCGTAGCTGCGGCGCGGGCCTTCTCAACAAACTCGGGAACCGTGACCATGAATTTCGCGCCGGCGTCCTGAAGCTGATCTGCAATTTCTTCGCTGGTGTAGAGCGGATTGACTGTAGTGTTGATGCCGCCCAGTGTGGCTACGGCATGAAAGGCAATCGCGTATTCGGGTACGTTGGGACTAAGGATGGCAAACACTTCGCCCTTTGTGAAACCGCGCTGGGCCAGACTTGCGGCCACCCGGCTTATCGATTCCGCAAATTGCGCGTAGGTGATTACCCGGCCCGTCGGCCCTTCAATGAACGCAGTCTTATCACGCACCTCGTCCAGGTGTTCCATCACAAAGCTGGTCAACGGAACGTCAGGAATATTTACGTCGGGAGATGGGCCGCGGAAGATCATGGTTCATGTAACGCAAACTGTTAGTTTGCGCGCGCAAGCTAACCAGGACGCAAACTAACAGTTTGCCTTACAGGGATCGTCACAGCCTGAAGTCTGTGCCACGTTCGAGCGCATACCTTATCAGGTGACCGAATATCTGCAAAAGGATTATATTTAGTCAATCTTTGCAGGGGCATTTCGCCGAAACACATGCCAGCATCACAGTCAAAACCCCTCAACATTCTTTGCCTTGCCACCTACTTCAAGGGCGTCGATTTCCTTCGCGAGTGCAAAGCGCAGGGATGTCGCGTCACTCTCGTGACCAAAGAGAAGATGCTGCACGAAGATTGGCCTCGCGAAAGCCTGGACGACCTGGTTGCGCTACCGAACGACACCCTTCGGGCTATGCCCTAATGATGGGGCGTAGCCCCACCGCACATCAGGCGGCGAAGCCGCGGGAGCGGCGAAGGTCACCTGCCGCGGGCTAGTGCACCTTCTTCAGTGGCCAGATGTCGACGGCAATCTCTTCGGAATAAAGCAGCAGGGGCTCGCCCTGCGGCGCAGGCAGTCCCGCCGATTCAATCACCGTTGAATCAAACGCCGAAAGCGTCGCGCCTTGTAGCGACCAGGGCGCATGAAAAATTCGCGCGCGGTAGAGTGCGCCGCCGTGCGACGAGTAAAGGCAGTAGCGCTCGGTAAGAAAAAACGGCAGAGTTCCCGGCTGTGACTGTGCCAACGGCTCGCCAATGTGCCAGGTGGCACGAAACTTCGCCGGCGAATCGTTTCGCTTTGACGAATATTCAACAGTCTTTCCCTTCTGCGCCAAACCCATCCGGGCTTTGAAGTACGGCAGATGATAGAAGTGCCGCGCACCCCAAACAGCCAGCGCGTTTGCCGCATCGAGCGAAAAGAACCAGACACCCGGTACGCCGTTAAAGTGCACGTAAGTTCGCACGTTCAATTCATGAAACGAGCTGGCGCCCGGAATTGGCGGCAGGAACGATGCCCGGATGCCCCACATGGTGAAGGGTGTAACGGCAATCCAGGCGGAGCCGTCGAAAGTATCAATTTCCACAGCGGCCGGAATTAAGGAGCGCAGCAGTTTCTCTTCGATGCGCCAGTGCAGAAAGAGGAGCTTGCCCCAGTGTTGACGCATCAGCGGCAAGCCGTCGGGGCGTTGACGAATGGAGAGACGATCGACGTTCATTCAGGCGAAGAAGTGAAGCCGCGGATAAACGCAGATTCGCGCAGACAAAGCTAACCCGAAACTCAGTTTTCCCATCAGGGTAGATTCATTGATGCGCGGGTTGGAAGTTCAAGGACTGTTGGAGTTGTTTTCGCTACTAGCTCCCATCCGCTCTTCACAGAACCTCTGCACCGGCGAGAAGAGTTGCTGGCAGTAGCTGTCTTTGGAGAGATCGACGCGCTGACATTGTTCCACGCGCCACCGGGCGCTCTTCATAAACTCGGTTTGGGTTGGCACCTCATCACAAAAGCCCGGGGTCGGCCGGCTGTTCTGCAGGCATGTTTGCATGAAGATGCTTGTTGCTATTGAGCTGGAGAAGCCTGGCTCTTTCTTGTAACGCGAGATCGATTCGTCAACGCAGCCCTGGTTGTCGCTCTTATGGCCAAAGTCTTTGCCTTCGGCGACCACCTCTTTGCCTCTGGAAATAAGCGTATCCTTGTTGCGTGACCACCAGAAGACTCCAGCGGCCACAACTCCAACCACCAGCAGCACGATTACTACCGCGACGATAATTAATGCTTTGGCCCAACCTGGCATGGTGTTCCTCCATTCTCGCGGAACGAACTAGCCGATTACACTACAAAGACTGAAGTCCGTGCCACATTACTTCAAATATTTATCCAACCAACCGAGCACCGTGTGATACCAGAGTTCCGAGTTTTGCGGCTTGAGCACCCAATGGCCCTCGTCGGGGAAGACCAGGAGTTTTGAGTCGATACCAAGGCGTTGCGCCGCAGTGAATAATTGCAGGCCCTCCCCAAAAGGCACGCGGTAATCGAGCTCGCTATGAATAATGAGTATCGGAGTCTTGAAGTTCTTGACGAAGTTGCTTGGCGACCAGCGCTGATACATAGCGGGGTTGGTCCAGGGAGTTCCTTTGAATTCCCAATCGGTAAACCACAGCTCTTCGGTCGCCCCGTACATGCTCTCCAGGTTGTAAACGCCGTCGTGTGAAACGAGCACTTTGAAGCGGAAACGAGGATCGTTGTTGTGGCCCTCGATCCAGTTAATCATGTAACCACCATAGCTGGCGCCGGCAGCCCCAACTCGATTTCTATCGATGAACGAGTTTCTGCGAAGGACGTCTGCCACGCCATTCATGATGTCTGTATAGGCTTTGCCACCCCAGTCGCCGCTAATCTCATTTACAAACTGCTGCCCGTAGCCTGTCGAGCCGCGGGGGTTCGGCGCAAAAACAACGTAGCCGTTGTCCGCGAATACTTGCGGGTTCCAACGATAGCCCCAGTTGTCGTTCCAGGCGCTCTGCGGACCGCCATGAATCAGCACGACAAGCGGATACTTTTTGTTAGCATCGAAGTTTGTGGGCTTGACGACAAACCCATGAATCTTTTTACCGAGCGCGCCTGTCCATTCAACTTCCTCGGGTTTCTTCAGACCGAAGCGGGCCATTAGATCGCGGTTTACGTTCGTTAGCGTTGTCACACTGCCGCCGTCAGCATTGGCGCGATAGATCTCGGCCGGCATTGCCATAGAGCTATTCACGAAAAGCAGAGACCTTCCGTCCGCCGTTACTTGCAGGTTGGTGGCGAAAACGTCTTCTACTATTTTCTTTGGAGCGCCTCCGAGCGCGGGAATTCTGTAGATAGGTTGGTGGCCTCTTTCGCCGGCGGTGAAGTAAACAAAGTTTCCGTCGGGCGATAAAGCCAGCTCTTCAACTTGTAAATCAAAGCCTTTGGTTAGCTCAACGCTGCTGCCGGTAGCACGGTTGTAAAGCATCAGGCGCCAGCGGTCGGCCTCGAAACCCTCAGTCGCTTGCGAGCGATAAATCATATACTTGCCATCACGCGTATAGATAGGCCCAACGTCGTAACCACGATTTTTCGCAGTAATGTTTCTTGCCGGGCCGCCGGTCGCGGGCACCACGTAGATATCGCTGTTGGTAGAAATCGCTTCGACTTTATCCGGGTTGCGAACGTAAGCGAGCTCTTTGGAGTCAGGCGAGAACGCATAGTCAACTCCCGTCGCCGCGGCGTAAGGCGGAGAATCGAAATCTCCCTGGGTTAGATCCTTTGCCGTGCCGCCTTTGCTTGAAACAACAAAGACATGCGTGCGTTTGACATCACGCCACTCGTCCCAGTGGCGAAAGAGGAGCCGTTCCGTGATGTGGGCCTTAACTTTGCTCTGATCGGCCAGGTCGTCCTTCTTCCTATTACAATCGTCATCAGCACAGTCCGGGTAGACCTCGGACGTGAAGGCAATCCATTTGCTGTCGGGGGACCATACGGGAGCGGCTGCACTGGTAGAAATTTTCGTGACCTGGGTCTGGTTGTCGCCGTCGCTGTCCATCACCCAGATTTGACCGCCGGTGGTAAAGGCGATTTTCTTGCCGTCCGGAGACCAGCGGGGGGACGTAGCTGAGCGATCGCCAGTCGTAATTTGTTTCATGCCGCCGCCGTCAAGCGCCATGACGTAGATATGGGTCACGGTTTTGTTGTCGCCAATGTGTACGTCGCCAATCGTAAAGGCCACATGCTTCCCGTCGGGAGAAATCCGTGGGTCGCCGACGCGGCGAACCTTCAGCAGCTCGTTGATGGTGAACTGGCGACTGTTTTGCGCTAACGCAACCGATGCGAGCGCAAGCATGAAGATAAGACTGGACACGACAAAGCGTTTCATAGTTATCCTCTTGATTAGTTTTAGCGATGGCCTGGGAAAGCGCGGTTATTATTGCACCAAATGACTTTCGGCGCACGCGAATACCCGCCGAGCAGATTGCAGCACAAAACATTTCTGAAGTGGCCGCTGCGGCCCCAGGAATAGCGCTCTCCGGGAGTAATATGACTCTTTGGGACTGGCAGACATCGAAGAGCCGTTTGTCCGGTTGAGGGGAGTCCATAAAGATTTTCTGGACGCCTTGCCGATTATTTAGTATTTCTGAGCTGGCAATTTGTGAAGCTCGGGCTGATTGTTCACATTAGCCGCGATAGTGAAGCAAGTCAGTACCGCGAAGGAATACCTTGTTGCACAATCTTCAATCCATCGCACTTCGGCCGCTCGAAGCGGATGATGACGCTTTTCTATTCGAAGTCTATCAGAGCAGCCGCGGCGAGGATCTGACCTCAATGGGTTGGGACGTGGAACGGGTTCTAAACTTTTTAGAGACGCAGTACGCGGCGCAGCAACGCTTCCTGAAAGCTAATTATCCCGAGGGCGAAGATCGCATCATCATGCTCGGCACGCAACCAATCGGTAGGCTGGTTGTCGAAAGAACTGACCAGGAGATTCGCGTAGTTGATGTCGCCGTACTGCCGCAATATCGAAATGCGGGCATCGGGACCCATCTCATTAGAGAGCTGCTGGCAGAGGCCGCACGGTTGGGCAAACCTTTTCGCACTCAGATAATCAGGTCGAGCACAGCGATGGCCCTGTTTGAACGACTTGGAATCGTAAAAACTGGCGAGACTGGATCGCACTACCAGATGGAATGGCGGGCGGACGCGTGATACTTCGCCCTTCTTCCTGAGTGTGGGGGTAGGATGGCCGGCAAAGCCCTTCGCCATCCGGCTTGAGAAATTCAACTCACCTTTAGGAATTATTGGCCAGTTTGCGCTTTCTAAGATCTGGGAAGACACCTTCCGGAAGAGTGTCTGGGAATTCCGATAATCTCAGCTTTCTCGGAACCGTTAGACCGGTGTTACACAGAGTGTTAGCTTGCGAGCAAACGTCCAGCTTCTGTAAAAAACCTTAGATCAAACCGCGG
>JBDUCF010000179.1:0-5879 GCA_040003545.1 Pyrinomonadaceae bacterium
CTTCATAAAGGAAAAGGGTTGCAGGCAATGGCTAAACTGCAATTTCCAAGACACGATCCTCTGCCGTCACGTTCACTTGCGAAACGTCAACCGATAAGCACCCCTCAACGGCCTCATAGAGATTGCGAAGCAACTCCTCAAACGTTTCTCCCTGTGTAGCGCATCCAGGAATGGCAGGAACTTCGGCCCAATAACCGCCTTCTTCCGCATCATGGACGACAACTTTGATTTTCATAGCTGGGATTATACGGCTAATACTTGTGAAGAGGCGAGTGGTTTAGACGCCTAGCAGGATCATTGATGGCGGGCAGTAGCCCGCCTCTAAACACGCGACAGGCAAGAATGTCTGTCCTACCGCTGGCACTTCGGACAGAAGTAGGTTGAACGGCCGCCATGGACTACTCGGCGGATTCGCCCGCCGCAGTTGACGCAGGCCTCGCCCTCTCGCTCGTAAACCCGCCAGAACCTTTCCGATGTTCCGACATAGGAACTACCATCCTCGTCGAGATCGATTCTTAGAGTTGAGCCGCCGGCAATCGCCTCCTGCAGTATCGTTCGAATGGCCTCGTACAAACGTTCGGTACGCTTCTTTGCTAATTGCGAAGCCGGAATGAACGGGCTGATGCGCGCCAGGAAAAGCGCCTCACCGGCATAGATGTTACCCAGGCCCAGAACTTTTGTCTGATCGAGCAGGAGTTGCTTAAGGCTGCGACGCGAACGGGAAAGCGTTTGACGCAGATACTCGAGCGAGAAGCCACGGCCCAGCGGCTCTGGCGCCAGGGAGTTTAGTTGTTCCATTGTCCTTAGATCCGCCGCAGCGAGAATCCATAACCTGCCGAACTGGCGCTGATCGCAGAAGACCAAACGCCGCTCATCATCGAGATAGAAGATTACATGGGCGTGCTTTGGGAGAGTGGCTTCGGCGGGGAGGCAAACAAACTTGCCGGTCATGCGCAGGTGCACGGCCAGTACTCGCGACGAATCAAGTTCGATCAGAATGTATTTGCCGCGCCGGCGAATGCGCTGGATGAGCGCGCCGCGCAACTTTCGTGAGAACACGCGCGGGGAAACCTGCGCCGCCAGGCGCGGCAGCTTTAGTTCAGCGGCGACAATGCGGCGGCCCATGACAGCGCGGCGGAGCGCACGCACGACATGTTCGACTTCTGGCAGTTCCGGCATAGGTAACGCAATCTAAGAAAGTGCCACAACTCGCTGTCCGCAGATTACAGAATGAGAAAACAGAAGAGGTTAACTGTTTTCAGATTATTAGTTATAGGCGGAATCGGTGGAATCTGCGGATAGTTATCCGAAGAACTTCCTTGGATTGCGGTACCAGTTTGCGTTACACCGCTTTAAATGTAATGCAGCAGAACCAGGACGAGCACAATGATCAGGATTAACCCCAAGCCGCCACTTGGTCCATAACCCCAGTTTCGGCTATGTGGCCAGCGGGGTACCGCGCCGAGCAGTAGTAGGATCAGGATTATGATTAGAATCAGCCCCATGATAGTCCTCCTGTGCAGGTTGGCGGCGAAAGTCGGACGCCGGCAACTCGGTCAAAAATAACTTTCGGGGGATGTGGAGAGGTTAAGCTGGGCGTGGAGAACTGTCAATAACTTTTTTGGACTCAAGGAAGGCAGTTTTCAGAGCGGGGGCATGCCCCCCTTCCCAACTGCAGGTTGCTGAGTTGAACTTTACCATCTAACGCTTGGGATTTGTCTCCACGTTGTCTCCTCGCAGTCAGGAAGGGGGCATGCCCCCGCTCTTTTTTGCTGTGTTGACGCCGGCTTCGAGGAGCCGGTCTCGTTTTTCGGTGGAGGTTGCTTCGCAATAAATCCGCAGCACCGGCTCAGTCCCTGACTGGCGAAACAATAGCCACGATTCATCCGCAAATAAAAGCTTTGTCCCGTCCATCGTTTCGACGCCTGATACCTGATCGTCGCCAATACTGGTGGGTGGTTTGGCGGCGAGTTGTTGGACGAAATCCTGGCCGCGCTTCACTTCCATCGGCAAATCCCGGCGGTCGAAATGGAACTCGCCGAATTCGCGATGCATCTCGTGGACCATCTCAGAAGGAGGTTTCCCTGCGGCCACAATCGCCTCGAGCAGGAGCAGCGAGTTCAATATGCCATCGCGTTCAGGAATGTGGCCCTTAACGCCTATGCCGCCCGATTCTTCCGCCCCAAGCAAGATATCTTCGCGAAGCATCAGGTCAGCGACGTATTTAAAGCCAATCGGGGTTTCATAGACCTTCAAGCCAAGGGCCTGTGCGATACGTTTTATCAGCACTGACTGTGAAAAGGTACGCACTACCGCACCAGTCATTTTTCGTTCGCGAGCCAGATGGAGCAGTATCAGCGGCACAACCTCGTGCATGGTCATGGTCTCGCCGAGGTCGTTGACCGCTCCTACGCGGTCCGCATCGCCATCTGTTGCCAGCCCGACAAGCGAAGCTGTTTTCGTCACACGCTCTTTCAATGCTGCCAGGTTTCGATCTATCGGCTCCGGATTGACGCCGCCGAACAAAGGATCGCGATGCGCGCGAATTGTTTCGAGGTTGAGTTTGCCGCCATTCAAAAAGCTTTCCACCCAGGTCCCGCCCGATCCATGCATGGGATCGATGATGATTGAAAGTCTTGCTTGCTTCAGTCGATCAAGATCAATGTAGGATTGAACCTGAACGCGATAGGCTTCGATTGAATTCCGCAGCCGCTCGTCATCCGGCTCGCCTGCAAATTCGCTCTTGCGCACGTGTGAAGCATCAATCAACTCCTCCACCGTCGAGGTGGTTTCCGGGGAAGCGCTACCGCCCCAGGGCGCTTTGATTTTGAAACCATTAAACTCAGCGGGATTGTGCGATGCAGTGATCATGATGCCGCCCGCGGCGCCCTGATCCTTCACGGCCCATGAAACTATTGGCGTCGGCACGGCTTCATTGAACATTGCGACTTGAAAATCGTTGCCGGCCAGGACCTCTGCAACGCGCTGCGCGAAATTCTCCGAATGAAAACGACGGTCATAGCCAACCACGACCAGCGATTCGCCCGGCGCTCCCTTAACTTCTGACGCCAGATAGTCGGCATAGGCCTGGGCCACGCGCTCGACATTTGCAAACGTAAAGGCCCGCGCTATCTCTGCGCGCCAGCCGTCAGTACCGAACTTGATTGGATCGAGATCAGTCATAAATCTCTGTACGATCGCTTAATCCCGCCGGAAAGAAAGCACGCCGCAGGCGTGGCAGAAGGTAGCCAGGGGCGAGCGGCGAAGCCGCGCAGCCCCTGGGACACGATCCGTAGAATCTCAGCGCGCTGAAAGCGCGCTCGGAGAGTCACGCGTTTCTCTCGCCCCTGCGGGGCGACCAGTCCTTTATCTAGATACCCAGGGGCGGCGTGGTGCGCACTTGCCCCTGGCTACCTTCCCGCCGCGCCTCCGGCGCTTCTACATTATTCCGTTCCAACTGACGAAGAGGCGCCGGTCTGGGTGTAATCCGTAAGGGAAGTCTTATCGCCCAGCACCGTTCCCGGCGCGACCTTTGCCGAGCGGCCGATGTGGCAACCTCGCCCGACAATGGCGTTACTGACCTCAGCACTCGTGCCTATGCGGGTGTGCGACCAGACCACTGAGTTTTCGACGCGCGCTCGTTCTTCCAGATAGCAACCCGGACCCAGGACGGAGTTTATGATCTGCGCCCCTGGCTTGACGGTACAGTCGCTACCAATCATCGATAAGTCATCAATCTCGGCCAGCGTGGCCGCGTCAAATTCCGCGCGACGCTCCTTGATGTGAATTCGTGTCACCCGATTGGCGAGCAGGTCATGATGCGCCTGCAGGTAGCGTAGTGGCGTACCAATATCCATCCAATAGGTGCGCTGCGGGACGTGCGCATAGAACGCTTCGTTGCGTTCCAACAGTTTGGGAAAGAGGCCGTACTCGAACGAGTGATTCTCTCCAGCGGGAATTAGGTCCAGGACTCCGGACTCCAAAATGTAGGTGCCGGCATTGATGTTCGTGCAAGTAGTCTGGTCAGGCTTTGGCTTCTCCAGAAAGCGTCTGACCTGGCCGTCCTTTTCAGATTCCACTACCCCATAGGCACTGGGGTCCTCCACTGGCGTCAAAACAATTGTCGCCATCGCCTTGCGTTCTTTGTGTTCGCGAATCACTGCCTTTAGATCCAGGTCCGTAAGAATGTCGCCATTAAAAACCACGGTGGGCTCGCGAATTAGCTCTTCTGCGAATTTATAAGCGCCGGCAGTACCCATGGGTTGCGGTTCGACTGTGTACTTGAGATTGACTCCATATTCCGAGCCGTCGCCAAGTTGTTGTTCAATCTTTTGCGGCTGGTACGATAGCGAAAGGGTGATGTCGGTGATGCCGGCGCGCCTCAGCGTGTCGATCTGATAAAGGAGAAAAGGACGATTGCAAATAGGAACAATTGGTTTCGGAGTATAGACGGTAAGGGGGCGAAGCCGTGTACCTTTGCCCCCGGCGAGTATCAATGCCTGCATGCTTTGTCTTCCGCTGCCGCTTACGAGGTTTGAATTACGACGGCGAGTCTAACACCCAGAGGTCGGAGATCAGAAGTCAGAGATCAGAGGTCGGAGGTCGGATGTCAGAAGGGGGATAACGATTTTCCATTTCTCATTTGCCATTGATAAACCGAGGGACCTGACGGACCCAGCAGGCCCCTCACCAACCAATTACAAATGAGAAATGACAAATGATATATGGAAAATCTTTCTGGCTGCCGACGTCCAACCTCTGACAGAGGACTTGCTTGACACGATAGTTGTAATGGTAAATAGTGAAGACGAGCCACTAAAGATAGAGAGCGGGTTTATCGAGAAGCCGGGAGCGACCCGGCTGGATTAGTTTTGAGGATCAGAAGGCGAGAGTTCAATGGCGGAAATAAAAGAGCCGGTAATCATCAGCGCGGTGCGTACGCCGGTGGGAAAGTTTCAGGGAGCGCTGAAGAGTTTCTCGGCCACCGATCTCGGCGCAATGGTTGTGCGTGAAGGCGTCAAGCGCGCGGGCGTCGCCGCTGAAGACATTGACGAAGTGATCATGGGTTGTGTGATCCAGGCGGGCTTGGGCCAGAATCCCGCGCGCCAGGCGGCCCTTCACGGCGGCATTCCCTTCGGAGTGTCCGCGGTAACGATTAATAAGGTGTGCGGTTCCGGCTTGAAAGCCGTGATGATGGCGGCGCAGGCCATTCAGCTTGGCGACGCTGAGTTCATCGTGGCCGGCGGCATGGAATCAATGACGAACGCGCCTTACCTTATTCCTAAAGCGCGCGAAGGCTACCGCCTTGGTAACGGCGTGCTGGTCGACGCTATGATCACTGACGGCCTCTGGTGCGCTTTTGAGAACTACCACATGGGCAACACCGGCGAGGTAGTCTCTGAGCGCTATCACGTCACCCGCGCGGAGCAGGATGAATATGCCCTCAATTCCCACCGCAAGGCAGCCGCAGCAATCGCAGCTGGAAAGTTCAAGGAAGAAATACTTCCAATCGAGATTCCGCAGAAGAAAGGCGCGCCCGTCCTCTTCGACACCGATGAAACCGTGCGCGAAGACACGTCGCTGGAAGCTCTCGCAAAGTTAAAGCCGGCGTTCAAGAAGGAAGGTGGCACCGTAACGGCAGGCAACTCGCCCGGCGTTAACGACGGCGCTTCGGCCGTAGTGGTGACGTCGAAGGAACGGGCCGGTGTGCTGGGAATCGAACCCATGGCGCGTATCGTGGCGCAGGCAACCTCCGGTATTGAGCCTGAGCTGGTGATGATGGCGCCGGTCGAGGCGATCAAGCGCGTGCTGAAGAAGGCCGGCTGGTCACTCGATGAAGTTGATCTGATCGAGCTGAATGAAGCTTTCGCTGTTCAGGC
>JBDUCF010000180.1:0-5857 GCA_040003545.1 Pyrinomonadaceae bacterium
GCCTGGTCTCGACGAACTCGGGGATGTTCAAGCCGCGTGGCGGCAAGGGCTGAGGCGCTTGGGTGCGAAAAGCTTCCGCTTCGGTCATTGTTTGATTCTTAGCCAATATCAATTTAGAAATAGAATTCAGTACGCCACTTCTACTCCGCCGGACCATCTTCAGAACTATGGGCAAGTCCTCCGGGCAATTCTCACGAACCATCGTCCGGAGATTGATCGGGCCGTGGCCGAGCATACGCGATCGGGGTTGGGGATGGGTTGGCGGGGGATTCCGCCGCCGGAGATTCCATTTCTGGTATCAGCGGTGGCGGCGCGCCTGGTTGCGTTGGTTCCCCGGGGGGCAGAGCTGTGGCGGGCGCAATTTCTTCCGCCGCGGGAACAATGTCCAGCAGCACCCTATTGTCGGTGTCCAGATACTTCGCCACTGCTTCCTTTATCTCGGTCGCGTTAACCCTCAAATAATTATCAAGCTCGGTGTTAAAGAGCTCAGGCTGACCGTCATAAATGGAGAATTCGGCGAGCTGCTGGGCGCGGAACAGAGATGACTGGCGATTGCGCACGCCGTCGTTCAGGAGATTGTTATGCAACTTCTCCATCTCTTCGGCGCCGGGGCCGGCCGTGGCCAGCCGGTGGAGTTCGTTCATGATCGTTTCCCGGATTGTGGCCAGTTCATTGCCCGGTTTTGGAATCACGACGATGAACAAGCCGGATGGACCGCGCCGCTCATCTATTCCCCCCTGAATCTGCACCACCGATTCTTCCCCCTTCACCAGTTTCTGATAAAGGCGCGAGCTCTCACCTTCGAACAGCAAATGACTGGCAAGCATCAGGGCATAGAATTCCGGTGTGCGACGTGGCGGGATTTTCCAACCCAGCGCAAACGCGGGTACAGGCGCAAGCTTGTCATGGAAAACATCCTGTCGTTCCGCTACCTCGGGCGGTTCACTGACATCGACGGGCGGGGGACTCGCCTGGCTCGGAATCGTGGCAAAGTATTTCTCAACCAGGGCCCGCGTCTGGTCCTGATCGAAATCCCCGGCAATGGTCAACACGGCGTTATTGGGAGCGTAATAGATGCGGAAGAACTCACTCACGTCTTCCACAGTGGCCGCGTCCAGATCTTCCATCGACCCGATTGTTGAATGAGCATTGGCGGGATTCTTGAAGCTCATCTCAAAGAGCCGCAGGAAACCATTGACGTAAGGCTGGTTATCATAGCGCAGGCGTTTCTCTTCCTGCACGGCCTGGCGCTGGTTGTCCAGATTTTCCTGCGTGACTTTTAGCGAACGCATGCGGTCGCTCTCCAACCATAGCGCCAGTGGCAGTTGATTCGCCGGCAGAGTCTCAAAGTAGTTTGTTCGCTCGCTCGAGGTGGTGCCATTCATCGTACCACCAGCGTTGGAGATGTACTGGAAATGCGCCGCCTTAGGGACATTCTCAGAGCCCTGAAACATCATGTGTTCGAACAAATGCGCAAATCCGGTGCGGCCTGGTTTTTCATTGCGAGAGCCGACATCGTAATAGACCGCTACGGAGACCACCGGAACCGCATGGTCTTCGCTTAGGACTACTCGCAAACCATTCGCTAGTCTGTACTGTTCGATGGAAATGTCGGGAATCTCTATTATCTCTGACAAAGTTTCAACCTCAGGCTTCTACTTCAGGCCGCCGTGCGCTGTTGCGTTGAATAACAGACCAAAGCATGTCGAGCGGGGGAGGTGAATCGTACCTCGAAAAGAGGCCATCCACAAATACGCTCCATTTCGCAAGCGCTCTTTGTAGAACGCTCTTGCTCAATGGAGCTAAAGCAAGGTCCTTAGGATGTTGGCGAGCGAAAACAGTTGCCCGAGTTGCTAGTTGGGCCGCTCGATAATCATGCCGCGCAGCTCAGCCCGCAGTCTCTCAATTTCAGTAAGCTTCTGCTCTACTCGTTCGAACAAAGCTGTCTGCGTCTTTACGCCTTCGTCTATCAGGAAAGCCGCCGCCTCGGCCCGGCTGCGGAATACGCCGGCCTGCACCAGTTGGTCGAGTCTATCCTGCGCGTCAGCTGAAATCTTGACCGCGACAACATAGTCATCTTTGGCTGATATGGCCTTTTCGATCGTGCGGCTAATGTCCCGCCCAATAGCTGTCAGAGACTCAGGAATGCGCGCCGCCATCTCGCGGACCGACGACGCCATCCGCGCCCTGTCTGAGGTCGGCTCACCGTCATCTTCGCGCAAAATCAGATCATCTGTGACGCTGGGCGGTTGGGATTCTTGATATGGCTCAAATGGACTACTCATAAACTCAAACTCCTTCAACTTGGTATCTGATTCTAATGTACGCAACTGCCCGGCTTAAAGTTCATTCTACGGATGGTTCCAAACCAGCGTCAAGCCTGCCTGCTGCCTGGATTCCTAAATATGTCTTTGACCGTCGATTGCGAAGCTCTGTGTGTTGTGGTTTTGCGTCGCTCCGACTATAATCCGTGCAGTCTCCGTTTGACTCCCTGTTCCTTAACCGAAAGGATTTCCATGAGGCGATTCTCTATAGGAGCGACGTTCACGCTCGTGGTGTTAAGTGTGTTCTGCGCAGCCGTGGTAACCCGCGCGCAAAACCGCGAGAAGTTTGTGATTTCCGCTAAGGCCGGCGGGGTGAATTCAGTGATTGGGCGGGTGACCGTCCGGCACAAATTGGCATCGCAACCCGAGCTGGTAACCGCTCAGCAGGATCTTGATGCAGGCGACGTTGTTGACACTGGAACCAGCGGGCGCATCGAGGTTTTGCTGAATCCCGGCTCGTACTTTCGTGCCGCTGAGAGATCGCGGTTTGCGCTCACGGACAATTCGCTTGAACGCCTCACGTTAACTCTTCTTAGTGGGAGTGCCATCATCGAGGCGACGGGAACTGACGGTGTCAATATGCAGATTGATATCGACACTCCTCAGGCTCACGTCGCTATCGTTAAAAGGGGAATCTATCGCCTGAATGTCTCACCTGGCCAAACCGAGCTATTGGTCCTTAAGGGCAAAGCCATAGTGAACGGCGACTCGACGAACCCCGTGAGAGGTGACCACAAGGCCGTGCTGAACGGCCGTTCCGTGGTCCTGGCAAAACTGGATAAGGAACGAGATGAGTTCGATTCATGGAGCAAGGATCGGGCGGAAACCCTGGCTCAGGCAAACAGACACATCCCGGCGCGCGCGCTAAGCACGTTTCTTTCTTCCTACCCATCGGATGGTTGGTTTGGATCAAGTTTTTTTGGCCGCTCAGGCATATGGGTCTATAACCGAATGTCACTCTGCTATACGTTTCTGCCCTTCTATGGCGGGTGGGGTTCTCCGTACGGCGGGGGTTATTCGAGCTTCTATTGGGGTTGTAATTACTGTGGCGGTTATCAACGGCGCGGGGAGCCGGTGATTGTGAATAACTCCCCAGGGAATTCTGGAGGCCCCGGCGGTTCCGGAGGAGCGGGAGGATCGGGAGGACCCGGCGGGTCGGGTGGTTCAATCCCGGGTTCGTCACCGGCGCCGACCGAGCCGGCGTCGCGCCCAATTTCCAGAGACGTTGACGCGCCAGGTCCGCGCGGCAAGAATATCGAACCTCCAGAGTGAAATCGCCCGTAGACATCTCGATGAAGATCCGAGCTTGATCTCTAGCCGTGGTTCTTATGTAGCTGTCTGACTTCCTCATCGACTGCGGCCAGAATCTCAGAACGCGACATACCGGAAAGAACCATGTGCGCCAGAGCCGAGCGGAGTGGCTTACGCGTTTCGAGATTCTCCTTTGCGCGCGTCCCTCCAGAAGTCACCACCGCACCCGCTCCGTGGCGCACGGCGAGGAGACCTTCCTTTTGCAGCTCTCGATAGGCTGCAGCAATCGTATTCAGATTTACACCAAGGTCGGCGGCAACCTGCCGAACTGGAGGCAGTGCAGCCCCTTCTCGAAGTTCGCGACTGGCTATCAAAGCCTTTATTTCGTCAGCCACCTGGCGGTAAACCGGACGGCGGTCATCTTCATCGATGGTAATGTACATAAGGGTCCCCTCCTAAGTGTCGGATGCAGCTAGACACTATACACCTTCAGCAGTCAATGCACACTTTTTGTTGAATATTTTGGCGAAACGCCGGCAGAGGCTGGTCACTAGCCTGCGGGAGCCAGCTCATCTGCCAGGAGCCGAGCAGAGTAGCTAACAGCAGCAACTCCCTGTCCGGGAAAAATCGTGTCGCCCACGGTGTAGAGCCCGGGAAGCGCACTCCGGTGGCTGAAGGAGTTTGTGCCAAAGACGGATGGGAATTGGGCCACCCCGCCAACCATTCCCAGCCGGCGGCGAGTTCGCTCGTAGTATGAAAGGGGAGAGGCCGTTTCGATCACCTCGATGCCACTGCCAAGTTCGGGAAGGCACGCGTGGATCTTTGGCCACCATCGTTCGAGGGTTTCTTGATCTTGATCCTCAATTTGTTTTTCGTTTTCGTGAAAACTGAACCATTGCTCGGTGTCTGTTTGGGTCCAGACAGTAACCGCGCGCTTACCTTCAGGCGCGCGTGTGTCCCAGGCGGGAGTTGCCGCGAACATGAACGGTGATGACGTGGGACCGTCGCTAGGTGGCGCCTTCGAGTCTGTCACCGCCAGGATATGATCTGCCGGCAAACGCTGTGCAGCGGCTTCTTCCATACCGAGGTACAGCACGTAGGCACCCTGGCTGTGCGTGCCTCTCAATTGTTCGCGAATCTGCGCCGGGGTTTGGCTGGCGCCCACCAGTTTTCCATAGGTGTCCCAGACGGTTAGATTGCTGACAACGGCCGTCTCGGCATAAAGAGTCTCGCCGCTGAGAAGATCGACGCCCGCAACTTTTCCGTCAGGGCCGTAGGCGAGGCGCAAGACCGGCGTATTAGGTCGCACGGTTCCACCGCTCCGCTTAATCGAACCTGTCAGCGCCTGGGCCAGCGCCGATCCTCCACCGCGAAGGGCGTATAACCCATGGCTCGGCAGCATCAACGCAACTGCAGCAAAGAGGTAGGCGCATTCCTCGCTTGAGCACTGCCCGAACATTTGCAATTGAGCGTCCAGGAACCGAAGGAAGCGTGGCGATACTGCGGGCAGGTGTCTTGCGACTGTATCGTCTTGCGAAGCAGTGACGCCACGACCCTGAAAGAGTCCGAGCGCGCGCCGGCGTTGTAGCGACGAAGAATTTCTTAGATCAGGCAGGCGCGTGGCCGCATTCCTGATGGCGGAGTCGATTGATCCAAGCTCGCGATAGAAAGCGATCGCCTCTGGCGCACATTCCGGGAAAGCCGAGGCAAGATTGCCCTCAAACTGTTCGCGGTCTGTGCCGATCGCGATTTCGGGCCCATCTGGCCTTCTTACGACATAAGCAGGTTCGCAAAGCCGGGCCTCAGGCAGGCTAAGCTTCAATTCGGCAAAAATGTTTTCGTGCAGCTCGCCCGCTCCCCAGGAAGAATAAAGGCCGGCCCCACCCTCGAAAGAATACCCGCCGATGGAGTAGTTAGCAGCGCAGCCGCCGGTCGTATCCTCTTTTTCCAGGAGGCAAACGTTGACACCGCGAGCGGCCAGGAGAGCCGCGACGGTCAGGCCGCCAATGCCACCGCCGACTACTACAACTTCGTAAGTCATGCGCTAGAAGAACCGGTCGAAGGCGCTGACCAACAGCATGATGGCGCCGGCTTTGTGCTCGCCACCCGAGTTGAGCGCGGGAATGTAGGGCGCCAGAAGGATCTCTATGGATTGGATACCGTTGAAAATCAGATGAATGATAAAGCAAGGTAAGAGCCGGCCGGTCCGGGCGCGCACCAGAGTTAGCGCAACGCTCAAAAGAACGATGGCGGAAATGACACCCACGTTGGGCCAATATTGA
>JBDUCF010000181.1:0-5851 GCA_040003545.1 Pyrinomonadaceae bacterium
TTCTGACTTCTGACTTCTGACCTCTGACTTCTGACTTCTGACTTCTGACTTCTGATCTCTACAGCATCCAACGCTCGCGATGTTCAAAATACCTGGGTGACTTATCGGGATATTTCTTCTTGAATCGCTTGAACCGTTCGAAGAAGTATTCATATCTCTGATCGGAAGAGCGGAGCTTGCGGTGTGGAATCGCGCGCAAATGATCTTCGATCTTGTGCATGTTCTTCGACGCGAAACGCCAGTCATACTTTCCCAGGTCATAAAGGTTGGCGGGGCCATAGCCTTTGAGGCGACCGGAAAAATCGATGTACGGATCGAAGTAGCTCCAGACTAATTGCCGCAGGTTGCGAAACACAGGCTTTCTTCCGTGCAAGCCAATATCGCGCGACCGGCCGATCGAACCCCACCGGCCATCTTTCTGAAATACAAAGATGACGTGATCAAGCAGGTCCTTCGATTCGAGATCCAGCAAGAGCGGTGGATAGCCATGCTGTTCCAGGATCACGGCCGCGGCTACAGCGGCTTCCAGGCAATGGGCCTCGTTTAGTTTCACGACTTCGCGAAAAGATCGCATCGTGCCGCCTTCGCGTTCCCAGTTGTAAGGCATCGCGCTCATGTAACGCTGCACGCGCGCCGGTGTACTCAGCGACTGAATCAGTCTCCACTCTGTATTCGTAAAAGCTTCGCTTCCCGGTTTACCGTTCATCGACTAAGCAATACCAGACGCAATTGGCAAAGGCAAAAGCTCGGCCTCAACCGCGGTAAAGCAGTTTTAGAGTCAACTTCAATGCTAGTGCCTCTTGCCCAGCCAAGGGGACCGCTAGTTGTATTAAGAGACGCTCAATTGAATTATTACCCCCCTCGGCGTCCGCTTGCCTCCCAAGCCCTTCATGAAAGAAAATAGATACCAACACCAACGTTCGTGATAAGGGAACCCCGCCAAAGACCGCAAGGGAAGACTAGCATTCCAGGTCACGAATTCTGATGTTTAGGGATTAGAGATACCGATTGGAGACACCATGAGTTCTTCTCGCATACAGGAAACAACTGAACACCGGGACCAGAGCGTGCCGCTGAGCAAGAACAAGCATCTGCTTAACTGGGTCGAGAAGATGGCCAATCTGACTAAGCCTGAGGCCATTCATTGGGTGGACGGCTCAAACGAAGAGGATGAGACGCTCAAAGCCCAGATGGTCCAGAGCGGTACCTTCATAAAACTTAACGAACGGCTCTGGCCCAACTGCTACTACGCCCGTTCAGACGCGAGTGACGTTGCCCGGGTCGAAGACCGGACGTTCATCTGCTCGCTTTCCAAAGACAGCGCCGGCCCTACGAACAATTGGGAAGAGCCTTTCCAGATGCGCCGGAGACTAAGGCAACTGTTCGACGGTTCAATGCGCGGCCGAACAATGTACGTGCTGCCTTTCAGCATGGGACCCATCGGTTCGCCAATGTCCCAGATCGGCGTGCAGCTAACTGACTCGCCATACGTTGTCGCCAACATGCGCATTATGGCGCGCATCGGGCTCCCGATCTATGCAGAGATTGATAAGGACGAGAAACGCGTTGTCCCGTGCATGCATTCGGTTGGCGCTCCGCTTGAGCCAGGCCAGCCAGATGTCCCATGGCCCTGCAATAAGGAAAAGTACATCGTCCATTTTCCGGAATCGCGCGAGATCTGGTCCTACGGTTCCGGCTATGGCGGCAATGCCCTGCTGGGCAAGAAATGTTTCGCGCTCCGCATCGCGTCCAATATTGCCCGCGATGAAGGCTGGATGGCAGAGCACATGCTGATTGTCGGTGTCGAGAATCCTGAGGGTGAAAAGACCTACGTCACCGCCGCGTTTCCCAGCGCCTGCGGCAAGACCAATTTCGCCATGCTTATTCCGCCGGCAGGATTCGAAGGTTGGAAGGTCTGGACGGTGGGCGACGACATTGCCTGGATTAAGCCCGACGCCAACGGGCTGCTGCATGCTATCAACCCCGAGGCCGGCTTTTTCGGCGTGGCGCCGGGTACCTCGATGAAGACCAATCCCAATGCAATGATCGCGCTCTCGAAGAACTCCATTTTTACCAACGTCGCTCTGACACCGCAGGGCGGTGTGTGGTGGGAAGGAATGACCGACGAACCCCCGGCGGAGTGTCTGGATTGGCAGGGTAAGAAGTGGACCCCGCAAATCGCAAAAGAGACCGGCGCGAAAGCCGCACATCCCAACGCGCGTTTTACGGCCCCCGCCTCGCAGTGTCCGACGATCGATCCCGACTGGGAGAACCCCAATGGCGTGCCGATCAGCGCCATTATTTTTGGTGGCCGGCGAGCTACCACGATGCCGCTCGTCTATCAATCATTTAACTGGAGCTCAGGTGTGTACATCGGCGCTACGATGGGCTCTGAAATGACAGCGGCGGCGGCGGGCACCATCGGCAAGGTGCGTCGCGATCCGATGGCCATGTTGCCGTTCTGCGGCTACCACATGGGCGATTATTTTCGCCACTGGATCCGCATGCAGCGCTCGTTGACTGAAACGCCCCGAATTTTTCATGTGAACTGGTTCCGCAAAGATGCCGAAGGTAACTTCATGTGGCCGGGGTTCAGCGAAAACATGCGCGTACTGAAGTGGATTGTCGACCGCGCCAATGGCCGGGCGCTGGCCAGGGAAACTCCGATAGGATGGACGCCGCAGTATGACGACATCGAGTGGAAGGGGCTGGATTTTCCCCGGGAGAAATTCGAAGAGTTGCAGGCATTCGATCGGGCTGCGTGGCGCGAGGAAGTGCTGGGACACGAGGAGCTCTTCCTAAATCTGCACGACCGTCTGCCGCCGGAGACGATCTACGAACGCGAACTACTTATTTGCCGGATCTGATGGCGTCTCAGCCCGGCGGCCAGTGCATGGGCCGCCCACCCAGGACGTGCAGGTGAAGATGAAAAACTGACTGTCCCGCGCCGGCGCCCGTGTTAATGACGGTGCGATAACCTGTTTCCGATATTCCTTCCTCGTTCGCCACTCGCGCCCCGACGCGCAGCAGGTGGCCCAACATCAACTCGTCTCTCTGTGAAGCTTCGTCGAGCGACTCGATATGATCGCGAGGAATTACAAGCACATGCGTGGGCGCCTGAGAATTGATATCGCGAATCACGACGCAGCGTTCATCTTGATGAACGATATCTCCCTTAACGCCACCGGCAATAATTTTGCAGAAAAGACAATCTGGTTCAGCCATTGTAATTATCCCCTCGCTTGTGCTCGACCCGATTACGCAAACTAACAGTTTGCGTTACAGTTCCGCCGTAACGCCCGGCGATTCCGCCAACGCCGCAGTCACCGAGGGCCTGATCCGTTCGATGTCCGCCCCGACACTGCGCAGCTTTGTCTCGATCTTCTCGTAGCCACGATCGATATGATAGACGCGATCGATAGTCGTCTCGCCCTCCGCGACCAGACCCGCCAGAACCAGCGAGGCAGAAGCTCGCAAATCCGACGCTTGCACACGCGCGCCTGTTAGCCTGTCCGGTCCATCCACGGTTGCAGTATTACCTTCGATCTGGATGCGGGCTCCCATCCTCTGCATCTCGGAAGCATGCATGAAGCGATTCTCAAAAATCGTTTCAGTAATGATTGAGCGACCTTCGGCCTGCGTCATCAGCGCCATGTATTGGGCCTGCATGTCAGTGGGAAATCGCGGGTAGGGCTCAGTGGTAATATCGCTTGCCTTCAGCCCCCGATCGCCATAGCGAACGTGGAGCGTGCTCTGATTCAACTCTTCGATCTCCACGCCGACTTCGCGCAGCTTGGCAATCAGGATGGTGCAATGTTCAGGGCAACAGTCTTTGATTTCCAACTCGCCTTTGGTGATGGCGGCCGCCACCATGAATGTTCCCGCCTCGATGCGATCGGGGATAATGGTGTGCTCCGCCGCCCCCAGCGCCTCGACACCCTCAATTTGAATTTCCGGCGTTCCGGCGCCACGCACGCGGCCGCCCATCTTGTTCAGCAGCTCAGCCAAATCTTTTATCTCCGGTTCACGCGCTGCGTTGTGGAGCGTGGTCTTGCCGCGGGCCAGCGCGGCCGCCATCATCAAATTTTCAGTTCCGGTGACCGTGACCTTTTCAAACTTAATCTCGCCGCCAATCAGCCGGTCGCCTTTCGGGGCCCGCGCCACCACGTCGCCCGCTTCCAGTCGAACTTCGGCCCCCAGATGTTCAAAAGCCGAAAGATGAAGATCGATTGGCCGCGTCCCAATAGCGCACCCTCCCGGCAAAGAAACCTTCGCTTTACCGAATCTCGCCAGCAGTGGGCCTAGCGCCAGCACGGAAGCTCGCATGGTCTTTACCAGCTCGTATGGCGCTTCGAACAGCTCGATCTGGGCGGCGGTGATTTTGTGTGTTCGTAATTCCGGAGTCAGCACAGTGGCGCCGAGGTCTTCCAACAGCCGCCGCTGCGTGATGATGTCGCGCACGTAGGGCAGGTTATGCAGCGTGACTGTTTCCGGTGTCAGTAGCGCCGCCGCCATACATGGCAGCGCAGAATTCTTTGCGCCACTAATAGAGATGCGCCCCTGCAACGCGCGACCGCCATTGATGCGAAATCTGTCCACGAGTGAAGATTAAATGAATTCTACGGAAAGGGAAATGTTGAACCCCTCAAACACGTGTGGAGTGCACCCGCTGAGCGAAGCGGCGACGGCGCTTTGGATATTCGCACCAATACTCAGTGACATCTTCAGGAATCCAAAGTGTCTCCCGATATATCGGGATTGCCGCACTCCAAATTGCTTACTACTTTCTCCGCAGTGCCACCGTGCGTGGAATCCCCTGCAAATCTTTGTGAATCTCGAGGAGTTCCCACCGGCTGGTGTCGATTAGCCGCTCGACCATCTCGTGCTGATCGAATCCAATCTCAAAAAGAAAATACCCACTCTCAACCAGATAGTGGTGCGCCTCTTCTAACAATCTGCGAATGACTGATAAGCCATCCGAGCCGGCCAGCAAAGCCGTGCGCGGCTCATACTCCCGAACTTCTCTCTGTAATTCCGGGAACGCCGCGGTGGAAACGTATGGCGGATTCGAAACAATCATCGAAAAGGATTGCCCGGTATCCAATGAAGAAAAACGATCAGAAGCAACGAGACGGAAACGGTCGGCTACCCCGTGACGACTGGCATTCTTTTGCGCGACCTGGAGCGCCGGCAGCGAAATGTCCAGGCCCACTGCTCGAGCGCTCAGACGCTCGCGAAGGATCGTGATCGCGATACACCCCGACCCGGTTCCGACATCGCAAACAGAACTTTCATCCGCCCCTGATAGAAGATCGAGCGCAACCTCCACTAGCAATTCAGTTTCGGGCCGCGGAATAAGAACGTCTCTGGTAACTTCAAAATCAAGGTTGAAAAAGGCCTGATGCCCGGTGATGTATTGCAAAGGCTCGCCGGCCGCGCGCCGGGCGACGTACTCCCTGAACATCTTAATGAACTGTTCGGAGAGCGCTTCATCGGAGTGGGTAATTATGAAGGCGCCGTCGCGCGCCAAGGTGTGCGCCAGCAACGAACCGGCTTCGCGAGAGGCCTCCGGCACACCGGCTGCGCGAAGTACTGGCGTCGCCTCAAGAACAGCCTGCGCAATCGACAAACTCATAGGCCCGCAGAATAACGCGAAAGTTGAGGCTGCTGCCACCGGCGCGCCTGGCGATCCCGCTTGGTCGCTGCCGCTGGATGGTGTCCTGATTCTGTGCGTGATACCCACAATATTAGAACACTGCCTTGTGCTTGAGGCATTTGCCCTTACCGGATTTCTATATTACGCTTCCCCAAACATACGACCACGAAATTGAGGGATGGCCAGCTTAAACCG
>JBDUCF010000182.1:0-5848 GCA_040003545.1 Pyrinomonadaceae bacterium
GAGGCCCTGCTAGCGGCTGTAGAATCTGAAAAACTCGAAGCGTATCGCGATGAAGTCGTGGCGCAATTGAAGCCCTATCGCAATCACATGGAGCCCGCCGCTTATCGTATGACTCTTGATAACTTGCTGCTGAAGCGTTTGCGCGAGGAGTATGGCGTGCCTCGTCTCAGTTTGTTTTATCTCTGATACTCGACATGGATTCAGTTGCCGCACATGAGCAGGACAGAGTGGTAAAAACCCTGCAGGTTGAAATCGAGCGCATTCTTCCGGGCGGCGTCGGCCTGGCCCACGCGGAGGACCTGACGCTATTCGTATCCCTCGCCGCACCGGGCGACGTGGTGCGGATTGTTATCGATCGTGTTCAGGGCAAGGTGGCCTTCGCTTCTGTCGTAGAAATCATCGAACCTTCTCCGGTTCGTGTCGAACCACCCTGTCCCTATTTCGGGCGTTGCGGTGGTTGCGATTTTCAACAGTTGACTTACGAAGCGCAACTCAACACTAAAGTTGAAATTATTCGCGACTGCCTGCGGCGCATTGCCCGAATTGAGACTCCCTTGGATATTCAAATTCACCCCTCGCCGAAACAGTGGCAATACCGCGCCCGGGCTAACTGGCAATTCGATTCGATAACAAGTCGATTAGGCTATTTCGAGCGCGGCTCGAACGAGGTGCGCGACGTTGAATATTGTGCCGTGCTGGTTCCGGAGTTGCAGCAAACACTGGAAGAGGTGCGGAAAGAAATCCATGCAGACCATGTTACGCAGCTGCCAAGGCACATTGAGGTGGTTGCCGGCGATGGAGGAGTTTCAGTCGCTGCCAATACGGCCTCCTTCAACGCCAGGACTGTTAGCCGGGTAATCGGAAAAGAAACCTACCATTTCAGTGCCGAAGGTTTCTTTCAAACCAACCATGATCTGCTCGAGCCGCTGATTGACGAAGCCATTGGGGGAGCGAAAGGCGGAGTGGCAATCGATCTCTACTGCGGAGTTGGCTTGTTCACGCTTCCGCTGGCGCGGCGGTTTGGGTTAGTGGTCGCGATCGAAGCGAATCGGCGCGCGGTAGAGTTTGCCAGGCGTAATCTTGAACTGGCGGGGTTGGAAAACGCGGAAGTAGTTGCGTTAGGAGTGGCGGATTGGTTGAAACAACACCTCGCCTTTGAGCCGGTCGATTTTCTGCTGCTCGATCCGCCGCGCTCAGGCGCTGAGAACGCTGTAATCGATGGCATACTCAAACTGCTTCCTCGCCGGATTGCCTACGTGTCGTGCGATCCCGCAACTCTGGCCCGCGATCTCAAAAAACTAATTGCCGGCGGCTACTCGCTTGACTCGGTCGCTGCATTCGATATGTTCCCACAGACTCACCATGTTGAAGCCGTTGCCCACCTTAGTTACGAGAGCGATGGAGTCTTCTGAAGAGGCTGCTACGCTCTTGACTACATCCCCGCATCTGATATGTTTCTGCGGACTCATCACGTAGAAATTGCATTCACCTCATTCGGCGTGACTGGAATTGTCCTCCAGGTAACTTGCCGGACAACAGGCATCGCCCTTCACCTCTGCCTCGCGCGAAAGGAGCTCAAAATGAAAAGAATCTTCACCCTCATGTTAATTCTCGTCCTTGCCACGTTCCTCACCTTCTCGCCGGTTAGTCTTAGCCAGACTGCAAGTTTTGCTCGTATTGCCGCCTGGAATCAGCAGGGCGTCAGCTTTGACAATCAGGGACAAGTGTCGCCGATTCACAAGCCTGATGAACTGCGCGCCGCCATTGCCGCCATCAACCCCGATGTGATCGCTTTGTCGGAAGTAAACTCCGAAGAATCCATGAATGAAATTGTTGCCACACCGTTTGCGAACGGCGCGACGTACAAGGTCAGCATGGATAGCGATCAGCCCACGCCGCAAAAGATTGCCGTCCTGTTCAAAGATAGTCCGGACATATCGGTTGGTAACCGGCGGGCGGTTCCGGGCTCGGACGACAATCAGCCCGATCGGCTTAGAAAAGCATGGGCGTTTGACGTCAGGATCAAGAACTTCGACTTTCTCCTGATAGCGGTACACCTGAAGTCAGGCCGGGGCGTCACGGAACGGGCCACACGCAATCGGCAGGCGCGCGCGATCGCCGACTTCATCCATCACGAAGTCACGACGAAAGCTGAGAAGGACGTGCTGGTGGTTGGTGATTACAATATGATCCCGACTCAGGACGCGCAGACGTTTTCGAGACTGAGTCCCGGTCCGGCTAATAACGAATTCCTGCGCTTTATCTCTTCAAGCCTGGCCCCGCCATCGCACATCGATGGCTGTAACCATTCGCACCCTACGGGAAACCTGCTCGACGGCTTTTCTATTTCCCGGGTTCAGACTCACGAGTGGACGGGCTTCGTTCGCATCCTGCAACTGCAGACGCTTCTGCCGAACATGGGATGCACCAGATACAAGGACAGCGTCTCGGATCACCTGCCATTGGTGGCGCGTTTTCGCACGGCGATGCCGGACGATGACTAAAAGTATGCGAAGATCCTTGCCACCGCATAGACGACCGTAGCTTGATTAACGCCGTAGCCTGATTAATGAATAGCCATGCGCGCTGTTCATCGAGAGGCGTTGTTCGCCCCTCATCCGTTAGCATTATTAGCGGCGGCTTTTGTATGCGGAATTCTGGTCGCCCATTTCTTTTCACTTCCATTTAGATCAGCGGTGGGCGTTTGCTTTCTCGGCAGCGTGGGATCCGCGTTGGCGGCCGGCCTGTTAACCTCGAAGAAACGGGTGGCTGCCGGGCCCGGGTTAATAGTTCTGAGTTTCTTTTGCGCCGGGATCGCGGTTGCCACGGTCGGTTCCCGGCGCGCGGCAACAGACAGCGTCGCGGAGTTCTATGAAAAGGGTTGGGTCGCTTCCGGGGAGCCGGTAGAGCTCACGGGCGTACTAGAACGTGAACCTGAAGCCGCTCCCGAGAGCTTTTACCTGACTCTGCGGGCCGAAAGTTTACGATACAAAGGAATCGGACGCGACGCCTCGGGGACAGTGTTGCTTCTGGCTCGTGTGCGCGATTCCTCGGTACAGAACGAATACGAACGGCTGGGCCTGCACTACGGCGCTCGCGTTAGCGTCATGACATCGTTGACTCGCGCGGACAACTTTCGCAATCCCGGTGTGTCTTCCTTTACGGAATATCTCGAGCGCAAAGGCTATGACGCGACGGGGCTAATCAAGAGTCCTCTGCTGGTCGAACGCCTCGATGACCAACTCGTCTTTCTACCACTGGCCTGGATTTACCAGACGCGCGCAAAACTCTTAAGAGAAATCAACTCGACCTTTTCGCCGGAGACCGCAGGCGTGCTTGACGCCGCCTTGCTGGGCGACCGGTATTTCCTTTCGCACGGTACGGCCGAACGTTTTCGCGCCGGAGGTACGTTTCATGTTCTGGTCATTAGCGGGTTACATATCAGCTTCATAGGCGGAATTGTATTCCTGCTCATGCGCCGCTTAACGAGGCGACTTCTGTGGCAGTTCCTGGTTTCCGCCGGAATTCTTTGGGGTTATGTTCTGGCAGTTGGCGCAGAGGCTTCGGTGGTGCGGGCCGCCTTGATGTTCACCCTCGTTGCGCTGGCCCCTTTGGTAGCGAGGCGAGCGCAATCGCTGAATCTTCTTGGTGGCACGGCGCTGGGATTATTGGTTCTGCAGCCGGGGGAACTGTTTGATCCTTCGTTTCAACTTACCTTCCTTTCAGTGCTCATGATTGTCACTTTGGGCTGGCCACTCTTGCAGCGCATGCAAGCGGTAGGCGCCTGGCAACCAACGCGCGAAACGCCTTGTCCGCCGTTCTGTCCACGCTGGTTACGGAGCGTGTCGGAGATCTTGTTCTGGAGCGGCCGGAAATGGCAGCTGGAGATGGCTGGTTCGAACTTCAGTTACAGACTATTCAAGGCCCCGTTAGCAGTTCAATTGGAAAAACGACGCGTCCAGCGTCTGTCGAATTTTGCTTTTGGCGCTGTCGTGATTTCCGCCAGCGTGCAATTGGGTCTTTTGCCGGTGCTGGTTCTCTATTTTCATCGGCTCTCAATCGCTTCATTCATTTTGAACATCGGCGTGGGCGTGTTGATGGCGGTTTTGGGATTGATAGCACTTGCGACGCTCGGTATTAAGCTTCTGAGTACGACGTTGGCGTTGTTGCTGGCGAAACTGGCTGCGGGCGTGAATTGGGTGATGGTTCATAGCGTTGATCCTTTTTCGCATTTAGCAATCGCGTCGGTTCGTTTGCCGGAATACACCGGCTGGGCATCAGCGATCTACGGTCTCTACTACATCCCGCTGGCTGTTTTGATTTTCGCGCTGGCACGTTGGAATCCACTGCAGCCCTCTTCGCGAGAACCTGGCAGGTTGCGCGCCACGCGTTTCAAGTGGTTTGCGGCGGGATCGCTGGGGCTGGTCTTATGCCTGATCGTTTTTCATCCGTTCAGCTCAGGCAGGATCGATGGCCGGCTACATCTCGATTTTCTCGACGTGGGTCAGGGTGATTCGGCACTACTTACCATGCCCGACGGAACGACGCTATTGATTGATGGTGGCGGACGCCCCAGCTTCAACCGTCGTGCAATAACCCAGGACGAAGAGGATCTCTTCGTTCGGGACACGCGCAGTGTCGGCGAAGCCGTGGTCTCGGAATATCTTTGGTGGCGAGGCTTGGATCGGGTCGATTACATCCTGGCCACGCACGCTGATGCCGATCATATTGACGGACTGAGCGACGTTGCAAAAAACTTCCATGTACGCGGCGCTATTGTTGGGCGTGCGCCCGCGGACGATCCGGAATTTCGGCAATTCATACAAACCACAACCGAAACCGGTTTGCCTCTACAAGTCATAGGCGCCGGCGATGTACTGCGCTTCGGCGAGGTTACGGCTGAGGCTTTGTCGCCAACTCCGGTTGCGAACACTAACGCGCCTTCTCGTAACAACGATTCAGTTGTACTGCGCCTGCGTTACGGCGCTAAGACTTTCCTTTTGGCAGGAGATATCGAGAAGGAAACAGAAGGCGCGTTGTTAAATGAAGGAGTTAACCTCCGCAGCGACGTCGTCAAAGTTGCCCATCATGGAAGCAGGACCTCTTCGATCGCAAGCTTTGTGACCGCCACACACCCTTCGCTGGCAATCATCTCAGTGGGCCGCACTTCAGTGTTTGGTCATCCCCACAAAGAGGTTGTCGAGCGATGGCGGGATGGTGGCGCGGAGGTTTTGACCACCGGACAGCGCGGCACGATTACGATCAGTACCGACGGTCGAACGATTACCTTGGAAACGTACTGCGATGGAGTGAGAACCCCGCACTAGACAAAATCGTTGCAACGACTTTCCAAAAGTAGAAGATTGCGGGCCGCAAGAGTTACACAGTCGGATTTTAGCCTTTCACCCTCGCAATATTGAAAGCGATGCCTCGGCTCCTCCTACCCATCCTCATGATCCTTTTTCTACCCATGTCGGGCGCATCGGGATCAGTTCCTCCAAAGACAGCTGATTTCCTGATTTTATCCGGAGGACAGAGTGAGGAGCGTCTCAAGGCAGACAATTAAGCACCTCACAGGTTGCTGAATTGATGAGGAGCGGCCAGGTGGATGTGTTGGAACGGCCCCCAATGCAGAAGCAGCAGCCCGATCGCGGCGCCTGGCAGGTAGATGACACCGGTGATCACCAGGGCCATGACCGCGGTGGATAGCGGCTTCATCCGCTCGCCCTCGCCCTTGCGCATGATGTAGATCACCGCTACTAGCAGAACCACGAAGGCGGCTCCCAGCCGGCCTCCTGTGACCATGGTGAAGCCTTGGATCTCCGATATCGACCCGGCGGCTCGCAGG
>JBDUCF010000183.1:0-5842 GCA_040003545.1 Pyrinomonadaceae bacterium
GTGTGCGTCTATGGGCGCGCTGCTGTTAGCGGCCGGGACTAAAGGCAAGCGGTTTGCACTTCCAAACTCACGAATCCTGATTCATCAGCCAACCGGGGGCACGTCCGGTCAAGCCACTGACATCCGCATTCAAGCCGAAGAAATCATACGCATGCGCGAGCTTACTTCACAGATTATCGCCACCCACACGGGCCAGCCCTTCGAACAGGTCGAACGCGACGTGGAGCGTGATCGCATTATGTCGGCCGTCCAAGCTAAGGACTATGGTTTAATAGACGAAGTGATTGCCCACCGCGAATAGGGTGCAGCAAAATTGGAGGCAGGGGCGATGATTGCCAGGATGACAGCTCGGGGCCTGCGTTGCTCGTTCTGTGGTAAATCCAGAAGCGAAGTAACAGAGATTGTTGCGGGCACGCCGCAGGGAGCCCGGGGAGTACCTCGCCGAATGATCGGGAAGAGCTCTTTCATTTGCAACGAGTGCGTGCGCCGTTTTAACCAGCTTCTTTCGAGCGCTGAAATCTCTGGCGCTCCGCAACCGGTATGAGGTAGACCAAGTTGAGCATGTGCAGATTTTCGATCTGCGCCCGATAAGGCAATAGCTGGCCGGGCCGGAAATCTCAAATCCCGAGGACGCGTATGGTAAGACGAACCGACGACACTTTGCGCTGCTCGTTCTGTGGTAAATCGCAGAACGAAGTGAAGAAGCTCATTGCCGGGCCAACCGTCTACATTTGCAATGAATGTATCGACATCTGCAACGAGATCATCACCGACGACCAGCAGGCCGAGCAGGTGGCCTCACGCCCACCGCTGCCAAAGCCGGGTGAGATCAAGGGGTTCCTCGATGAGTACGTAATCGGCCAGGAAGAAACGAAGAAGCGACTGGCGGTGGCTGTTTACCAGCACTACAAGCGGATTGAGCTGGCGCGAAGACGTAATGAAGTGGAGATTCAGAAGTCGAACATCCTTCTGATCGGGCCCACGGGCACGGGCAAGACTTTGCTGGCGCAGACGCTGGCGCGTTTGTTGAGCGTCCCATTTACGATCGTTGATGCCACCACGCTTACCGAAGCCGGCTACGTCGGTGAAGACGTAGAGAACATTATTCTAAAGCTCCTGCAGGCGGCCAACGGAGATGTTGAGCGCGCGCAGCAGGGCATAATCTACATCGACGAGGTCGATAAGATTTGTCGCAAAGACGAGAACCCTTCGATTACCCGAGATGTGTCTGGCGAAGGAGTGCAACAGGCGCTGTTGAAGATTCTTGAAGGCACCGTAGCCAACGTCCCCCCCCAGGGAGGGCGCAAACATCCCCATCAGGAGTTTTTTCCGGTTGACACTACCAACATCCTTTTCATCTGTGGCGGGGCATTCGTCGGTTTGGAGAAAGTGATCGAGCGGCGTTTGCGTAATAAGTCGCTCGGTTTTCATGCCCAGGTGAAGTCAGGGGGCCAACGGCAGGCTGAAGCATTGGCCAATGTACAGCCGGAGGATCTGATTCGTTTCGGGCTAATTCCCGAGTTTGTCGGACGCCTGCCAGTCTGCGGTGTGCTGCACGAGCTGGACGAAGGCGCGCTGATAAAGATACTCACCGAACCTAAGAACGCGTTGGTCAAGCAGTATCAGAAAAAGTTCGACTTCGACAACGTAAAGCTGAAATTTACGGAAGACGCGCTCAAGTGTGTCGCCCGTCAGGCTGTTGAGCGTAAAGTCGGGGCCCGGGGCTTGATGATGATTCTCGAAGAATTGCTGCTTGAAGCGATGTACACCCTACCATCGCAAAAGCGCGTTAAGGAGTTCTGTATCACCAGCGAAATGGTAGAACGCAGGCGCGCGATTCCGGGCGAAGGTCTGGCCGGCATCGATGGCGCCGCGGCATAACACCAAAACCTCGGCAAAACGCCCCACAACGCCGAATAATCACTTCTTTTAGTGGCACCCACCGAAGAAATGCTTTAGAATCAGATCGGTTTACAGGGCGAGACGGCAATCAGCGCCTCGCCCTTAATTACAAGCTTCAATTGTTTCCCTTTTGAGCGTTCGCGGGCTCCACTAAAGGTTCTAAATCGACTTATGGAAGAATACACCGACCGTACTCCTGACGACGTTGCGCGCTATCCGATGGTGCCGATTCGCGACGTCGTTATCTTTCCGTTTACCAAGGTAGCTTTCAAGATCGGGCGCCCCGGATCAGTGCGCGCGCTCGAACAGGCGCTGTCGTCCGACCGTACGATCTTCCTTGCCACCCAGCACGATGCCACCGTTGACGAACCGACGCCGGATCAGATTTACGGCATTGGGACACTGGGCAGAATTCTTCAGTCGCAAAAACAGGATAACGGACAGATCAAGGTCGTAGTAGAGGGCCGCGAACGGGCTACCACCGTCCGGGTGGAAAACAATGGCGGCGCTTTCACAGCGCTGGTGCGGCGCGCGCCCGTGGTCAACGAAGAAGGGCCTCGCGTGGACGCCTTAGTCCAAAAGATTGGCCAGCTTGTCGAACAGCACTTGCGCTTGGCGCCAGACGCTCAAACAGACGCGTTGCAGACTGCGCTGCGCAATCAGGATCCTTCACATCTGGCGGACGCCCTGGCATCGCAACTGCGCATCTCGGTCGAAGACAAGCAGGGACTGTTGGAGATATTTTCTACCCAGGCGCGGCTGCAACGACTGATCGAGCTGCTGGAAACTGAGCTTGAGAAGCGCCAGCTTGATCGCACGATCCAGACCCGCGTGAAGCGCCAGATGGAGCGCGCCCAAAAAGAGTATTACCTCAACGAACAGATCAAGGCGATTCACAAAGAGTTGGGCCGAAAGGACGAAAAAACCGAGCTCGACGAGCTGAAGAAGAAAATTGAAGAAGCCGGCATGTCGGACGAGGCAAAGGAAAAGGCAATGCAGGAACTGCATCGCCTGGAAGCAATGCCGCCGATGTCCGCCGAAGGCACGGTTTCGCGCACCTATATCGATTGGCTCCTTAGTGTGCCCTGGAAACAGAAGTCAAAGGAGATCAGGGACCTCGCGAAAGCCGAGGAAGTACTGAACGAGGACCACTACAGTCTGGAAAAGATTAAGGACCGAATCCTCGAATATCTTGCAGTACGGCAATTGGTGAAGAATCCGAAGGGATCGATACTTTGTTTCGTGGGTCCGCCGGGAGTCGGCAAGACGAGTCTGGGCAAATCCATTGCACGCGCGACCGGGAGAAAGTTTGTGCGGCTCAGCTTGGGCGGCGTGCGGGACGAAGCGGAGATTCGTGGGCATCGGCGCACCTATATCGGCGCGCTGCCGGGCCAGATCATTCAGATGATGAAGAAGGCCGGCACCGTGAACCCGGTGCTCTTGCTTGATGAAGTGGATAAGCTGGGTGCTGACTTTCGCGGCGATCCAAGCGCGGCGCTGCTTGAGGTGCTGGATCCGGAACAGAACCACATGTTCCAGGACCACTACCTCGACGTCGAATACGATCTGTCGAAGGTGTTTTTCATTGCCACGGCTAACGTGCTGCATACGATTCCGCCGGCACTGCAGGACCGCCTTGAAATTCTGCGCCTGTCTGGCTACACCGAGCGCGAGAAGCTGGAGATCGCAAAACGTCATCTGGTGCTAAAGCAGGCGGAAGCTAACGGGCTGAAGCCCGAGCAATTAGAATTCGCCGATGAAGGAATACTGGAGATCATTCGCCATTACACGCGCGAAGCGGGTGTGCGTAACCTGGAACGCGAGATCGGATCATGCTGCCGCAAGATTGCCCGCAAGTTTGTTTCGGACGTCGTTGCTCCTGACTTCAAGGATATTGTTAACGCCGAACGTGTACGGGAAATGCTGGGCGCCATTAAGTTTCGCCAGCAAGGCATTGCCGCTAACAGCGAAGTGGGACTGGCAACCGGATTGGCCTGGACGGAAGTCGGCGGCGAAGTGCTGCAGATCGAGGCGACGCTCACGAAGGGTCGCGGCGGCGTGCAATTGACGGGCAAATTAGGTGATGTCATGCAGGAGTCAGCTCAGGCAGCCTTGACATGTATCAAGGCTCGCGCCGAGCGACTCGGTATCAACCTGGACTTTATTCGCAAGCGTGACCTGCACGTGCATATTCCCGAAGGCGCGATCCCCAAGGATGGTCCGTCGGCCGGCATCACGCTGGCAACTGCGATGGCCTCGGCCCTCGCGCGTGTACCGGTGCGGAACAATGTGGCCATGACCGGCGAAATCACGTTGCGTGGACGCGTGCTCCCGGTTGGGGGTGTAAAGGAAAAGCTCCTGGCCGCTCATCGCTTCGGTATCGACACGATTATTCTTCCCAAAGACAACGAGAAGGACCTGGCGGACGTTCCGGAAGAAGTTCGCAGTGCGCTGACTATCAATCTCGTGGAAACTATTGACGAAGTGCTCGCTCTTGGACTCGAAGATGCTTGTCCGACTGAGCCGACAATCAGCGATGATGCTGCCAAAGCACCGCCGATTTGGACCACCGAGCCACCGTCCCAAGGCATTCAAACAACCGCGGAACAATAAACGGAACCCGTTGGCATTTGGCCAGTGGAAATAGTTACGGCCTGCGCACTGGCGCGGCCCCGCATATCAGCGTTGGATTGCTCCCGATAGTCTCGAGGGTAGTCCGACGCGGAATACTTTTGACTTTCTGAGCGCCGAGGCGATAGTAGTTTGGCATTGGCCCGTCTCGGACACGATCGCCTCGCATAAATGGCAGTCCACCCCCGGCAGCCTGGCGCTGCCTTCATCAACAGGAGATATTTATGGGAAAGCATGAAGACGCAGATTTGATTCTTAAGCTCTATGACCTTCGACGTGAGCCGGTGATGCGGGAAGCGCGCAACTGGCTTTTCACATTCAACCCCACCAGCGCTCAGGACGTTATCGACACGCTTTTGAGCGAGCATAGCGGTCACTATCGTATGGTGATCTCCTACTGGGATATGGCCGCCGCGATGGTCAATAACGGGGCCATCGACGAGAAGTTGTTCAACGAAACAAATGGCGAACACATATTTGTCTACGCCAAAATTGCTCCTGTAATCGAGGAAGTTCGGACCCTGTTTGGCTCCCCCGATTTTCTGCAGAACCTGGAGTCGCTGGTGAAACGCATTCCGAACATCGAGGAAAAGATCACCGGGATGCGCGAGCGCATGAAGAAATTTGGCGAGATGCGCGCTGAGCAAGAGAAAACCCGAGCGGCAGCCGCGATGACTACGGGCGCGTCCAGTTGAATTGAATGAACCAGCTCCGCGCTGAATTCCTGAAGAGCGCCTTTGAAGAGTCTGGGTGGCCCCTTGATGCAAAGCCCGAAATCGCTTTTTTGGGTCGTTCCAATGTGGGCAAATCAAGGCTGATTAATTCTCTGCTGGGCGTGCGAGGCCTCGCGCGCACCTCGTCCACGCCCGGCAGAACACAGTCTCTGAACTTCTTCTTAATCAATAATCGATTTCGGTTCGTTGATCTGCCCGGCTACGGTTATGCGCGGGCGCCAAAGGGGATCAGAGAAGGCTGGAGCGAGATGGCAACCAGCTACCTTGCCAAGCGCAACCAGCTTGTGCTATCAATTCATATCGTAGATTCGCGTCACGAACCCACAAAACTGGATTTGCAACTTCACGAGTGGCTCCAGCATCACCGGAAACCACAAATAATCGTTGCCACGAAATCCGATAAGCTCTCGAACAATGAATTGCGAAAGAGCATAGAGCGCGCGCGACGCGTGCTCAAAGCAGAACAGGTGGTAGCCTACTCTGCTGTGACCAGGGTCGGACGCGAAGCAGTTTGGCGCGCGATTGAAAAGGCGCTGGCGGGATGCGATTCGAGTACATAAATTGCTGGAATACTG
>JBDUCF010000184.1:0-5810 GCA_040003545.1 Pyrinomonadaceae bacterium
ACTTGTCGCAGCTTTTGAAAGCGGTGACAAGTCACCGCACTCCAAAGAGCGTCCCAGGTTCTCGCGAATCGCGATGAACTCCATCTCCGGCGTGATAATTCCCTGCCGCGCGTAGTGCATCTGCGTAACGCATCGGCCGCGTTTGGCCCGTAAGGGAGTGCGGCTAAGGGCGGGAAAATCCTCCAGGCGTCCTTTTTCTTTCCGGCGCGCCTGCTTGGCAGCGTCGAAAGTCAGGTAGCCGTCGTCGATCGGTTTCAGTTCGCGGCCGGCGTATTCTTCGACATCGCCGCGCGCGTGAATCCAGGAGCCACGTAATGGCGCGAGACCATCGCGCACGTCGCCCTGGATGGACGGATCGCCCCATGGCCCGCTGGTATCGTAGACGCGCACAGGCGGATTCTCCTCTAAAGAGCCGTTGAAGTTCCGCGTCTGGTTCTGATCGATCTCGCGAAAGGGAACGCGCACTCCGGATTTTGTGCCCTCAACGTAGATGCGACGCGAGTTTGGCAGCGGCTTCTCGTTACCTGCCTGGGTGTCTATTTCAGTTAGTTTGATTGCTGCGCTCATGGTGTCCTCCATTTGGAGTGCGCCGGCAGAGCGAAGCGGCGACGGCGCTTTGGATCAACGACAAGTCTTATCCAAAGCGCTGTCGCGCTACGCTTGCCACCGCACTCCAAAAAAACAAAAACCGCTCCACCTAAATCAAAAGGATGGAACGGCCATGGCAACCCGGCGCTAAGCTGTCTTGCGGAGACTTGCGCCCGGTTGTCTGTTTCTCCCTTCGACGGTGCTAACCGTATCAGGTTCAAGGGGTCTCCGGAAGAATTTCGGATTTCGGAATGCGGAATTCGGATTTAACTTAATTAAAATCCGCAATTCGAAATCCGCAATCCGCAATTCTATCTGGACTCTCAGCCCCGATCTTTTGCAGAGCGGGGCTCCCCCGAAACGCTATCTAATTTTCAATCTGCGACGGGATTCTAGAACCGTTCAGCCGCGGTTGCAAATGAAAACAGCTTCGGTGGCGCAACTGCCGGACTGACAAGTATAATCCCGCTGCTATCTTATCCTGCCACCCGCTCTGTTTGAGGCGCCGTAACGCGGTCGTACTCTTGATTGCCGATGGTCTAAGGTTGCCCCCAACGATTCCATTAAAAAGGAAATAAAGTGCGCCCCAAAACTCGCCGCCAGTTTCTAAAGCAGGGCGCTCTCGCCGTCGCGGGAGTTTCGCTCACCGGTTCAAAAACAATCGCAACCGCCGCGACCAACTTCGTTCTTTCAAGCCCGCCGAAGAAGGTGGTCATCCTCGGAGCGGGTATGGCTGGACTGGTTGCCGGATATGAGCTGTTGCAATTGGGCCATGACGTAACCATCCTCGAAGCCCGCATGCGCCCGGGCGGACGCGTTAACACCTTGCGCGAGCCTTTCTCCGACGGGCTATACGCGGAGGCCGGCGCTGCACGGATCCCTGATGATCATGATTTGACTCTCAAGTACGTAAAACTTTTCGAGGTTGCTCTTGAGCCGATGTATCCGGCCAGTCTCTCCGCGCTGCGTGTGGACAAGACCATTAGCGAGATGCCCATGGACGGTTTCACCGGCGCGCTTGGTCAATTCTTTGGCGATGAGTTGGGAGGCAAGCCGGCCCGCTGGTCCAAGATCAAAGGCGGTACGGATATGCTTCCGAAAGCTTTTGCGCGCGGCTTGGCCGACAAGATTCATTACGGGTCGCCGGTGATGCGGATCGAACAGGACGCCAACAGTGCCCGGGCGGTTTTTCTGCAGGGAGGCACTCCTCAGACGTTAACTGCAGACCGCATTCTCTGCACGATCCCCTATTCCGTGCTGCGCAATATTGAACTACCGCCCAACTTTTCTGAGCGCAAGCGGGACATAATCAAGGGACTCCATTACGATTCGGTGTCGCGCGTCTACTTACAAACGAAAAAGCGCTTCTGGGAAGACAAGGGATTGAACGGGTTTGCGATTACCGGCGATGCGGTTGAGATATGGCAGCCTACATGGAGTCAGCCCGGACCAAGGGGAATCCTGATGACTTACAATCGGCCGGGGCAAGCGGAGCGGATCGCCGCCATGAAAGAACCCCAGAGAGTCAGCTCGACGCTGGCTCAGCTCGAGAAACTTTATCCGGGTTTGCATGCAAATTTTGAGGGCGCTGCTACGAAGTGCTGGGAGGAAGATGAGTGGTCGCGGGGCGCGTGGGCATCCGTGGGACTCAAAGACCTGGTCAACGCAACGCGACCGGAAGGCCGGATTCATTTTGCCGGCGAGCACCTGTCAGCATGGCCTTCCTGGATGCAGGGCGCGCTGGCCTCTGGTCTTCGTGCCGTAAAAGAGATTGATGAAGTCTGACGGAGTTCTGCGCGCCCGGATATTCCGATGTCAGGCGTTTGTTACCCCCCGATAAAACTCATCGAGCGCGAAGGCGTGACGAACTGCGGTTCGTTGATGTAGTGGCGTGGCTCTTTCTTCATCACCACGCTCTCAATGTAGTCGACAGTTTCTGATCTAGTCGCGCCGGTGCGAATAACATCGCGCAGCGAGTATTCGACGGTCGAAAAGAGGCAGGTGCGAATTTGTCCGTCGGCGGTGAGTCGTATCCGAGAGCAGGCCCCGCAGAAAGGTTCCGTGACGGGCGCAATGATACCAATCTCGCCCGGGGCGCCATCGGCAAAACGATAACGCGAGGAAGTTTCTGACCCGCGATAGCTGTCAACGGCAATCAAGGGAAAGCGTTCACTGATTCGTTCGCGAATTTCCCGCCCGGACACCACGTCTGCGCGCGACCAGTCGTGGCCGGAATCGAGCGGCATGAATTCAATGAAGCGCATCTTCACGTCATGCTCCCGGGCGAAAGCGGCAAAGTCAGCCACTTCGCTTTCGTTGTGACCGCGCACAATGACCACGTTGATTTTGATTGGTTGCAGATTAGCTCGCTTTGCTGCTTCGATTCCCTGAAGCACGCGATCCAGCACATCGACTCCGGTCATTTGCTTGAAAACGTCTCGCTTCAGGCTATCGAGGCTGATCGTAATGCGATCGAGTCCGGCCGCTTTCAAACCTTCCGCGCGGTCCGGCAGAAAATAGCCGTTCGTAGTAAGCGCCAGATCCTGCAGTCCTACAAACTTCAGTTTGTCGCTGTCTAAGGAAAGACTCTTCTGCCGCCCGTCATCGACAAACTGAAGTTTGTCGGACGAGGCGGGCTCTTTCATTTTCGCCAGCTTGGTGATGATGGTTTCAATGTCGCGTCGCATCATCGGCTCGCCGCCAGTCAGGCGAATCTTCTCAATCCCCAGCGAGACAAAGATTTCGCAGACGTACTCGATTTCTTCGTACGAGAGCATCTGCTCCTTCGGGGCAATGGGCGGTTCGCCGTGCGGCAGGCAATAGAAGCAGCGGAAGTTGCAGCGGTCGGTCAGCGACACGCGCAGGTCGCGTATCGGCCGGCTATATGAGTCTTTGAGGGTCGTGCTCATTACGAAGCCAATCATACGCGCTGGAAGATTAGTTTCAAAATGCACACTGTCGGCGGTAGTGTCTTAATTTCAGAGCGACAGGCTGGCAGCCTATCGTACGCGCGGGCTGCTAGCCCGTGCGATTGACGCATTAGGATGGCGACCAAGTAATCAACCTAAGACACTACCCTGGCGGCAGCACAACATTACTCCGCTAATTTGTTTGTAAGCCTCCCGGGCTTGAAGTAATCTGCTGGGTGAAATATGAATTGATTCGAGGACAAACCCATGCTGAAACGAACCCACGCTTTGATCATTACCTTTCTGATTTGCTGCCTTGCTTATCAGCCTTCGGCACGCGCGCAAGCCACTAACAACAATGTCTCCAATTTGACTATCTACAATGCGGGCATCGCCGAGTTTCTCGAGGAGCGTACGATTGAATTGCAGCAGGGCAACAACACTGTGGAGTGGCGAAGTCTGATGCCGAGAGCGAATATTCGAACCGTGCGCGTGCTGGCGGAAGACGCAGAGGTGGTGCGCCAGGACGTCACTTACGATGGACCGCAGGTGAATAGCGAGAAATCGCCGGTGTTGCATCTGGTGATTCAGAACCGGGGGGCAACGACGCGCAAGCGAGTACAGGTTGATTACCTGGCGCCAAATCTGTCCTGGGTGAGCGATTACTCGCTGGTGCTTGATCCAACGGCCAGCGGTGCGGCGCCAACTGCGGCAACGCTGGATTCATGGGTCTCCATTTACAACAACACCGGTGTCGACCTCACCGCCGGTACCGTGGATCTGGTGGCTGGTGAAATCGCTTTATTGCCGGACAGCGGTTCAGGCGTATCTCGCAATGAATACGCCGCTCAGACCTCAAATGTCATGAGCCGCAGCGACTCGGAAGAATCCAGCGGCGCTTCTTATGCCGAAGTCAGCAGCCTGAGTGCGTTCAATCGCTTCACTCTGGGCCAGAATATTAATCTAAATGCCAATGCGCTGATCAGCCGGTTTTCCATCTTCCAGCGCGCTCGTCTGGCCATCGTGCAACGTAATGTCTTCGAGAATAGTTACGACACGCAGACGCTGGGTCGTGGTGGCTTCATACTCTTACCGCGCGGATTAGAAGTGCGTTTGGTCGCAAAGAACACGGCCACCTCGCCCATGCCGGCGGGACTGATTACGATTTACCAGCGCACCGGCACCCTGGCCCAGATCGTGGGGCAGGATCGCATCTCCTTCACGCCACAGAACGCCGAGTTTAGTGTCACACAAGGTCGTTCTGCCACTCTCTTTGGCACGCGGCGGGTCCTCGAACGCAGGGTCGTCAACTACAAGGACAGCAATAGCAACAGCCATGACAAATTGGTGACCAGGGTTGAAGTCGTCCTGACTAATCGCGGCGCGCAGCCGGCCGAGGCGTTCGTGCGTGAAGGCATCGAGCGCTATGATGATAATCAATGGAAGATCGTCGAGAGCACCACGCCCAGTGAGCCCCTCGGAGCCAACACAGTGCAATTCAAGAGCATGGTTCCGGCGGGGGGCAAATTAACAATCGTCTATACAGTTGAGTGCGAGTGACCTCAGGGCTCGAAATCTAAACTGAACGCGCTGGACACGCTCCCTCAACATCACCACACTCTTAGCAAAAACCGTCGGTCGGATTCCCGCAAAGCCCTCCATCTCTCGCTCGCAAGTCATTCATAGGTGCATTTCTCCGATCGTCGCGATGGTAGTGGCACGCTGATTGAAGGCATAACCGCAGGGCCTGCTTTTATGCCCGTTTGGCAGCACGGCGTGAGGAACTTTGACCCTGACCGGGGCTGTTTGCCCGGCCAGTGTCATCTCGCATTTCTGCGTTCGTCCTCAACACCAAAATCGCTTCAATATTTTATCTTCAACGATTTTCGGTAACGAGATTGGGCTAACAACCTGCAGCCTTACTACTCAGAGGAAATGCTATGAAAATACTAATTGTCGAGGACGACCGGGATGTATCGGACCCCGTAAATATGGACCGGCTGCACGAGATAATGGGAGATGAGTTGTTTGAGATAGTCGATCTCTATTTGGTTGAGATGACCAGACATCTTCAAGAATTAACCATCGCGATCGCAACCGGCAATGCTGAGGAAGTGGACCTAATCGCTCATAACTGTGTCGGAACTAGTGCTAATTGCGGCATGACAGCCGTGGTCGCCCCAATGCGCGAGCTGGAGAGGATGGGGCGAGAAAATGACCTCGGCCATGCCCCCGCTGTGCTTGAGGATGCCAAAAAGCAGTTTGAAAGGGTCACGCAGTTTCTGACGCAGCTGAGGGCGCCAATTAGTTTGC
>JBDUCF010000185.1:0-5806 GCA_040003545.1 Pyrinomonadaceae bacterium
GAGTGCCGGGATCGACCTCGCGGTGATTACCGCCGGGCTCGAACGGGAGGGCGTGCGGTCCTTCTGTGATTCCTATCGGGAACTCCTCGCCTGCATCGAGAGCAAAGCCGCGTAGTTGAGCGGCGCGACGCAATCTGCGTAGTAAGCGAATTTTGCGAACTCTGGTGCGCATTTTTAAGACCTCGGAAGGACGGCACAGATTTACGTCTCTGTTACTTGTAGAGAACCGGGGCGGCGATTAAAGGATTTCCGGCCGCGCCATTCGGGTTATAGCCACCCTTACCGACCGCAATCCGATCGTCGATATACTCCGCCTCGACATCACCACCATTGCCATTGCTGGCTTTGTTCTTCAGAAAAAATGCGCCGAAACGATTAAACCTGACCGTGTCACGTCCCTGATCGTATTCCGCAAGTTTAATAATCGGAATGAGCACAACGCGACGATTGTCTACACCGTTATGCGATGGGGCCCGGTAATAGCGCGAATCGTGGTAAGAGGAACTCTGAGGATCCTGAGCCGCGCGATATTGGTCGTAAGTAATATTCTCTTGCACGTTGGTATCCGGAGGCTCATTCACGGAATCCATTTGACTTCCCTGGTAATCATCAAAGCGCGCGTTGATGCCCTTACGGACCTTACCTGCTGTAACCCCGGGCTTGGTATCTACGGCGTAGGTCTGGCCCGCTTCACCACAAGCATCAACACCGGATCCTATGCCCTGCTCGACATCAACTCCGCCACGTCCAGCGATCGCCAGGATTTGATAATTCCCGGGGGCGGGCGAGCTACCCGTGCCGGCGCGTATTGTGTATGTCTGCCCCGGCGCCATTGGAATGTCGTAATCAATCACTGATAAGGGAATGAAGTTGCAGAAGACATTGATCGGCACAGAGAGGCCGGCTGTTGCCGTGGCAGATAACTGCTTGTTGCTGCCAAGCACAAAAGAAGCAAAAGACATCCCGACTGGCAACTGCTGTGACGTAACCTGGACAAAACGGATAGTGCCTGCATTCGCTCGCGCCGAATCTTCGCTCACGTACGGCCCATCGAGGTTGACCGCGAAAAGTACGTTCTGGCGTGGGAAAGATACGTTCGGCGTGCCACTCTTATTGAACTCATAATTATTCATGGCTGTTACCGCGCGCGTCGCCGCTTCGGTAATCCCGCTAGCGGATGAGTTCAGCGCCGAGGCCCCCGCAAGTGCGGATGCGTCCGCCGCGTTTTGCAGATCTGTCTTCGCCAGATAAAGATGGCTGATGTCTACTCCCAACCCGACGGCAAGGAGCAGGGCCATCATCCCGATCGCTGATATCGCCAGCACAGAGCCACGTTCTCCCTGACGAGCGTTTCTTTGGGATTTGCGATGTCGCTTCATGGCTGTTTCTCCAAATCGATCTCAGAAACACAAATCGAGATGATTCATCAGGGCGCGATTATTTAGGCGCTACGTTGCTAGCCGCTTTCACCTGTGGTGGAGGCGGATCGAGTGGGTTCACGGGCACCAAAGGCTTGCTCGCCATAAGGGCTCCGGAATAAATCGCTTCGTTCCTGGCTGAAGTTGCCATCGCAGCTACAGTCTTTCCTTCTGCGGTGCTCGGCGAGGCGCTCGCCGGATTTGCGCCCTTCGCCGGAGTAGTGGCATCCGCTGGTACCTGCGGCGTATTCTCGCCCTTGATCGAATAACCAGACTTGCCCTGGATCCCTTCGCCTTTTGGTTCGACTCCGAGCGGTGATCCATTCTTCAGACCGTCAACTCCGTGGGTGGCGGGCAAATCGTCCGGGCTAACCGGCTTGACCAATTGCGCCGTCACGAAGAACATCAACTCTGTTTCATTCTTCTGAAAGGACTTTGACTTGAAGAGCGCGCCCACAACTGGAATGTCGCTGATGATGGGAACACGCGAAAGGGTTTTTGTTTCTGAATTGTCCAGGAGCCCTGCCAGTGCGAACGACTGTCCGTCACGCAATTCAATCGAAGTCTTCGCGCGCCGCGTGCGCAGGGCAGGGATGATGAACCCGCTGAACTTTACCCCGTTGGCAAAATCGATCGTGGAGACCTCGGGCTCGAGTTCCAGGCGAATGTGGTCTTCGTCAATGATGGTCGGTTTGAAGTTCAAGCGAACTCCATATTCTTTGAACTCAATGCTCATTGCCACGCCGCCGCTGGAACCGCCGTTCTGAACAACCGGCACCGGGAATTCGCCGCCGGCGAGGAAGCTTGCCTGTTGGCCATCCATGGCAATCAGGTTTGGTTCGGCCAGTTCGCGAAAAGCGCCCTGGGTGCGAAGCACGCGCAGCATTGCCGACGTATTGATCTGCCTGTTGAAGAGGAACAGATTCAGCGCGGGAGAAAGCACGCTCTCCAGCGCGGTGGACACTGCACTGGTCGTGGCCTGGGTCAGCGCGCTGGGGCCTCCGCCACTGTTGATATAGCCAGCCGTGCCGCCTGGCGGTGTTGACGAAAACGAGGTTCCGTAATCGCGCAGTTTTGTGCGATTCACTTCCGCCACTCTAACTTGCAACTGCACCTGGGCGATGTTCTTCACTGGCGATTCGAGCATGTTCACAGTCTTGAAACCTGCTGCCTCGACGACGCTTTGCGCCTGACCGACGGTCTTGGCGTCCTTCACATTGCCCGACATGACGACGGACCCATTGGCCTGGCTCAATCGAATGTCATCTTTGGGAAAGAGTGCCCGGATCTGTGAATCGATCAGCGAAAGATTCGCCCGCACGAAAACATCGAACACAAGAAATTCGCCGCCTGATTGTTCCCAGGCAATGAAGTTGACCTGGCCGAAAGCCTTTCCGTTCACCAGCACCTGGTTCGGCGCGACCAACACGGCTTCCGCGATATCGGGGTTTGAAACCGAGAAGCGGCCAATCGACTTATCAAAATTGATTACCCGCGACTGGCCCACGAGCACGTTGATGGGCACCGCTTCTTTGTTGTTCTGGAAAGATGCTTTGTAAGAAGTTTCCTGGCCCAACGCGGCCGGAACGATGGCGACCAGCGCCAACAGCGCTGACGCAATAGCGAGAAATCGCATACTTGAACGGGTGTGCATGGTTTCGGCTCCTTATCCTGGGTACAGGGGGTGACAGGTGTTCAGCTTTAGTCGCTGAACTAATAAAAGAATTTCAGTTCGCGAACTGATGCTCGCGAGTTGAGCTCTTAAGGAAAATCGACGTTGCGCTTCTTCGCCCCTTCGATCATTTCCACTGAGACTCGTGGAGGTGCAACAGCGTTTGCCTTGGGAGCACCGCTAGTCAGTTCAGCGATGGCCCGGGGACGCCGGGCCGGCTTTGCTTCCGACTTGGGCTGTTCGCTTTTGAGCGCACCAGGTTCGGGGGCGGGCACGGCATGTTCGCCCGAAAGCAGACCGCGCTTATTGACGCCCGGGGTCTGGGTGTCGCCCTGGTCAACCGAATTGCGCATGACCAGCTGCAACTTTCCTTCTGTCGCGGCCAGCGCTAGTTTCTCTGCCTGTTCGGGAGTGACCTGTAGAGTCACAGCCTTGACGCTATTTGCCTCGCGCTCATTCTTTGGCTGGTCGATGTTCTGGCCATTCGCCAAAACTTTGATGTTCTGCAATACGATCTTGGAAATGGGATCCTGGCTGAAGCCTTTGTCTGCGGGATCAATTACAACCACTATGTCCACCAGGGCGCCGGGCATTATGAATCCCGAGATGCCCACCACGTCGTCAACCTTGACGGTCATAGCGCGGTAGCCATCAGGAATTACCGCTGATAGCCCGCCGGCAGTTCCTGAGGCGGCCAGCTTGGTGTCAGTGATTGGTTCGCGCGCAGCGATATTCACGACGGCAACACGGCCCGTTAGTTTCTCCGCTGTGTCAAAGGTCCCGTCTGGCGTTGAGTCATGGGGAAACTGCACCATCATCACCTGCTCAGGAATGATCTTGGTGCCCAGGGGAATTGCTACCTTCGCGACCGCCACGTTGTTCAGGTTTTTCGTATACGCTTGCGCGCTGGACAGGTAACGACTTACGGAAACTGCTGCCAGCAGGCCAAAAAGAAGTGCACCGATTAGCACGAAGAAAAAACGTTTGTTCCGCATGGCTTCAATCTCCTGTAGTTGGTTTACGTGACTCGCGCCTCTTTAAGTGCGCGCGTTAGCGGCTGAATATCGTTAAGGAAATAAGACTCCCTAGCATGATCGCAACGCCGTAAGGAATTGTCTGCCGCCTATCTGCCGGCACTGAGAATCGCGGCATTTCCCATCCCGGCATCAAGCCGGCAAATATTTGCAGCACGCGATGCATGGTGGCGCGCACGGTCCTTGCTCTGATCATGGAACAGACTGCCAGTACGCCCCCGGTGAGTATCACAACGAGGAAAGTCGGCAATACGAGTGCGGCGCCAATAACTGAGCCAATCGCCGCGAACAGCTTGACGTCTCCCGCGCCCATGGCGCCGAACACATGTAGCGTGAACATCAACACGAAGGCCAGGCCGCATCCTTTCAGACTTGCGAGTGCACCCGGCAGTCCGGCGAATGTGGCGTTGATAACCATTCCGCTCATCAGGGTCGCCAACACAAAAGCGTTGGGGATGCGCCGGTAGCGCATGTCGTGATAAGCAATCAGGACCGCCAGAACGGTTAACAACGAAATGTTGATGAGTGACAGCGACATAGTCGTATAGTCGTAAGGGCCGCAGGGCCTTTACCGGGATCCGGATTCACTTTCCCGCGGTGATATGCCCGGAGAGTTCATTGATCCTGGTGGTAATCGTGTCGCCCAGGGCCATGAACACGCCTGCGACCGCAATGGCAACCAGTGCCGCGGCAACGGCATATTCGGAAAGTTCCAGACCGGTTTCGTCTTGTAGGAATTTCTTGAGCATGGATTTATTTGAATTAGTCATGCCAGTGCTCCATCAATTTCCAGCTGGCAGGATTAGAACCGCTGTTACTTGCCGGTGCTAATGTGCGTGCCAAGCTCGTTTATCTTGTCGCTGATTGATCCGCCGAGGGTGAAAAAAGCTCCCACAACGGCAATCGCAACCAACGCCGCGGCAACGGCGTACTCGGAAAGTTCCAATCCGGTTTCATCGCTAAGAAAACTTTTGATCATTTCAACTCCTTGGTCAGGGTGAAGTCTGGCGCGTCTGGCAAATCAAATCGACCAGAGCGCGCCAGCTTCGACCATCTCTGTACTACTTGCCTGTGCTGATGTGAGTCCCGAGCTCGTTAATCTTCGCGCTGATCGTGCCGCCGAGAGTGAAAAACGCTCCGACGACTGCAATCGCAACCAACGCCGCCGCGACGGCGTACTCGGACAACTCCAGACCTGTTTCATCGCGAAAGAATCTCTTAATCATGATCGTTGCTCCTTGTAGGTTGATTTAAGGTTAAGCGGATGCCCGTTCAGTCGAGCAAGACGCGTTAGTTCACGGACGGTGTGAAACTAGTTCAGGTGGACCACCGCTCGTTGCTGGCGAGAAAGTTTTCCAGGATGGCCCGCTGTGCGATTGAGCCCGGCCATTCTGCGGCCCAGACCGTTAAGAGCGCTGAGAGCGGCACCGGCGAATGCGAGTGCCACGAGCAGCAAGTCGTTCCCATTACTCTGGGTTACTTCTGCAACCCGAGCGCCGACGATTAACGCTGTCGCCGATATCGGCGCTAACAACGTGACCGCGATGATCGAAAGGAGAAGTTTTCTGGAAACGTTTTTCATAAGGAAGTGTTCTGGGTCTTTCTTAATCAGGGCTCGCGAGTACTTATGCGGTCTCACTGGCCAAACTGACGTTAACAAGGGCTGTGCCACGAGCATGCTT
>JBDUCF010000009.1:0-19471 GCA_040003545.1 Pyrinomonadaceae bacterium
ATCGTAAAGATGAGTCAGGCGACTGGCAAAAACCAAATGCGCGGTTGAACTGATGGGGATAAACTCAGTCAGACCTTGAACAATACCGAGGATGATTGCCTGCAGAAGAGTCATGAATTGTTAGCCTTAATGAGGTGAACTTTGTAAGTTATTCCCGGTAAGATCTCCTGCTCGCAAGGCGATCATACAAAGCATTTGGCATCACCATCCCCAGGCGCACAATGCTTGCCAGCTGCCAGGGGAAGGCGTATGACCTCCGCTTCTTTTCAATCGCGCGGATGATCTTTTTCACTGCGTAATCAAGTTCCATCAGATAAGGCATATCAGCTTCGCGCCCGGCAGTCAGCGGTGTCTTGATAAAGCCGGGATGAATGATCGTCACATCGATGCCCTTCGGCTGCAAATCCAGTCTTAGACTTTCGAAAAACAACGACAGGGCGGCTTTGCTGGCTCCGTACGAAGCTGACTTGGGTATGCCCCGATAGGCCGCCAGGCTTGAAATTGCAACCAGATGGCCCTTGCCCACTTTGACCATGTCCGGCACGACCGCTGCCACGCTGCTGGCCGCACCAACGACGTTTACGCCGAACGTTCTGGCAACCTCAGCCGCATCCAACTTCACCGGGTCGGCAGTCGTGCCGATGCCGGCATTGGCAATCAGGATATCAATCGGTCCAACTTCCGTGCGCAGCCTGTCGGCCGCTTGTTTCATGGCCGCCGCATCCTGAACATCCGCCGCCAGGGCGATGGCCTGGCCATCTTCTTTCTCAACTTCGCTGACGATCTCATCGAGTAGTTCGGTACGGCGTGCCACCAGACCGAGCTTTGCGCCGCGTCTCGCTAACTCGAGCGCCAGTCCCCGGCCAATGCCGGATGACGCCCCGGTGATCATGACGACTTTGTCGGTCCAGTCAAACGGCATAAACCAGTCACCAACGGAGACGCGGAGGACCCGAAGAGCCCTCATCCAGAACTCCGTGTCCTCCGTTTCTTCGTAGCGTTATTGTTCTCAGACCTGCACAACTACGGGCGTGATCACAGGTCGGGCGCCGGTCTGCTTCTGAATAAACCGCTTCAACTCCAATCGCAAAAACTCCTTCAGCAAACTCATGTCCTGAAGCTGGGCCTTCGAGGCATTTGCCATCGCATTAGTCAGGATCTGTTGCGCGCTGGCCAGAAATCCATTGGTGCCATCAAAGCCGCGTACTCCTCGCGCTACGATCTCGGGCGGCGCCTCCAACTCGCCCGTGGCTGAATTCATGGTGACGATCAGCGTCACGATACCTTCGTAAGCCATCTGCTTGCGTTCACGAACCGTCTCCCGTTCAATCTCCTCGAATCCGGAATCGTCGATGAAGGTCCGCCCAATCTTGCGGTTCCCGGTAACGATGGCCCGCTCGCCATCCAGCTCCAGCACATCGCCGTTTTCGATCAGGATAATGTTTTCTTCCGCATAGCCTACGTGGTTCTTCACAAACTCCTTGTGACGAAACAGCATGCGATACTCGCCGTGAATGGGGACCACAAACTTCGGCCGCACCGCTTCCGTCATGATCCGGATGTCTTCCTGCGAAGCGTGCCCGCTCACGTGCACCAGCCGCCGTTTCTCTTCAATGATGTTCGCTCCGCGCTTATAAATGAATCCGATCAGCCTGGAAATCGCGCGTTCGTTTCCCGGAATGATGCGCGCGGACAGGACTACGGTGTCGTTTTCCTCGATGGTCAAACCTTTATAAGTTTGCGTGGCCATTTGCGAAAGAGCTGCGCGCGGTTCGGCCTGCGATCCTGTAACCAGAAAAACGACCTCGTCGTCGGGCAAGTGCTTCGCCTCGTTCAGCGAAACCATCAAGCCTTCAGCAATGTCCAGGTAACCCAACCGGTCGGCGACTTCTACGTTCTTCTGCATTGATCGCCCGAGCACGCAGACCTTCCGATCAAACTGCTGCGCCGTGTCCAGGACAATCTGCAGCCGGTGAATAGAAGAAGCAAAGGCTGCGACAATGATACGCGCTTTGGCTTCAGCGAAAATTTCCTGGAAAGCCGGAATGACGGCCCGCTCCGATGGCGTGCGGCCGGGCACGGTCGCATTGGTTGAATCAGACAGGAGTGCCAGCACGCCTTCCTGACCGTAGCGTCTCAGCGTGCGCAGATCGATAGGTTCGCCAATGACCGGCGTCTCGTCAACCTTGTAATCGCCGGTGTGGACGATGGTGCCCACCGGTGTCTTTATTGCCAGGCAAAAGCAATCCACCAGCGAATGCGAAACGCGTATGAACTCGATCGTAAATTGGCCAATGGTTACAACGTCGCGCGGCTCGACTCGATGAATCAACGTGTCACCCGTCAAGTCATGCTCTTCCAGCTTGCTTTCGGCAAGGCCCGCCGTGAAGTGCGAACAGTAAACCGGCACATTGAACTTTTTCAGGATGAAAGGCAGGGCGCCCAGATGGTCCTCGTGACCGTGCGTAAGGATAATGGCCGTAATGTTGTCGCGATACTCTTCAAGAATTTCGAAGTCTGGAATGCAGATGTCTACGCCGTAGACGCTCTCTTCGGGAAAGCCCATGCCCGCATCGATGACGAGCATCTCGTCACCACAGCGCATAAGGGTGCAATTCATCCCGAACTCGCCGATACCGCCGAGGGGGATGATCTCCAGAACATTACTCATAATTGTGCAAGCTGCTTCAAGCGCGGAAGTATATCACGTGGTAATGCCCTGAGGACTCGGAATACAATGATCGAAACATTAAAGAATGGCGACGCATGGTATACTTCTGCATATGGAGCGCCAGGAACTCATCAAGAAGATCGAAGAACTTCCACCTGATCGACTGGTGGAAGTTGAGAACTTTGTCGAATCGATAACTCGCCGAGATTACAGCTCCGATCGCCGAAGCCTTCATCAAGCACTCGCCGATTACGCAACTAAGCACGCTGGGACCGCTGTCGATCTCGATCCGGATCTTGAGGTTGCTGCGGTCGAACACTTGCTCAAAGAAGACTCCTTACAATGAAACGCGGCGAAGTTTATTGGGCTGATCTCGTTCCCCGTTCAGGCTCAGAGCCGGCAATATGGTTCACGTCAAAGTAACTGATCTCGCCCGGCCGGAGTTCAAAGCCAACCCGTATCCATTCTATGCCCGGCTACGCGCTGAAGCTCCAGTTGTTCGGACGAAACTTCTCCGTCAGCCCACCTGGCTTGTGACGCGTTACGATGATGTATTCATGGTCCTGAAAGACCAGCGGCTCCTGAAGGACTGGCTTCCCAGAACCAAGTGGCTACATCGTTTTTCGGGTCCGACCATTGGCCACATGCTCAACCAGGATGGCGCCGACCACGCACGTCTGCGCACCCTGGTGCACAAGGCCTTTTCCCCGGAGATGAGCGGGCGAATGCGTGGGCAGATTCAACGCATCTGTGATGACCTACTGGATCATCTCGCGAACAGCAGCCGCATGGAGCTGATGAGCGGATATGCGTTGCCGCTGCCACTGGCAATCATCTCTGAGTTACTGGGTATTCCCGCTGAGGATCGTGGGCATATGCACGCCTTAACGCGCAGCAGTCTTTCGGCCTCTAACATCCTGGGTGTCTTGCGCGCCATGCCGGATCAAAGATTGCTGATTCGCCGCCTGCGCAAGCTAATCGCCGAGCGGCGTCGTGAACCGCGCGAGGACTTGATTACCGCGCTGGTCCAGGCCGAGGAAGCAGGCGACAGATTAAGTGAAAAGGAGTTGGTGGCCACCATCATGTTGCTGCTGATTGCGGGGTATGAAACAACCGTAAATCTGATTGGCAACGGAGCGCTGGCCTTGTTACAGCATCCTGAGCAGCGGCACCTGTTCGAACAGAATCCGGCCCTGGTGGAATCGGCGATTGAAGAAATGTTGCGCTACACCAGCCCGTTGGACATAGCGTCGCAGCGCTTTGCGTCCGAAGACATGAAAATCAATTCCGCGAGTATTCGCCAGGGCGATGTGGTGGTAGCCATGATCGGCTCTGCCAATCACGATGAAGCCCAGTTTCCCGATCCGGAGAAGTTTGACATTGCGCGAGAACCAAACAAACACTTATCTTTTGGACAAGGGGTCCATTTCTGCATTGGCGCACCGCTGGCCCGTTTGGAGGGTCAGATCGCCCTTACGACTTTGTTTCGTCGCTTCCCGAATTTGCGGTTGGCGCAAAAGTCCGAGTCGTTGCAGTGGCGTAAAAGCTTGATCGTTCGCGGCCTTAAAGAGTTCCCGGTCGCGGCCTAGGTTAGGGAGCAACGCTCTTCGAACAATTGGGCTATGACAGGTTCCTCAGAAATCGTTTCTCGAGACGCGCCGGCCGATATTAGGGAGGCCTATCTCAAACTCTCGCAAGATTCGCGATATGGCCATTTCGCCCGTATCCCGGATCGAATCTGTCGTTGCCTCGATTATTTCCAGATCGCCTGCAACCGCGTGGCTGTCAGGGAGCGACTGCATTCCTATTATCTCTTCATAGGGGTGGTCGATGATCTTATCGATTCAACCCAGCTTGAGGCCGGTAGCGAGATTCTTGGACACTTTGACAACAGGATTCCCTGCTTCAACCGGGAAATATATCAATCGCGCGCCGGGTTAGCGGCTGAAGTTCTAAAATGTCACATCGACGACGAGATATACTCGACGGCGCTGAATGAGCTCGAGCAGCTATACCAGGCAGTCGTTCGTGAGCGAAAGGGCAGGACAATCAAAGCCTACATTGAAGAGAGAAGAGTTGTAGGCCGACTGACTGCCAAACTTTCATACTTGCTCATGCGCCCATTGTTCGAAACTGAACGCGAAGACTTTTGCTGGTTTCTTCAAGACGTTGGTGAGGTTGGCTGTCTTATCGATAGCGTCATTGATCTGAAGGCAGATGATCGGCTGGGCCTTTTAAGCTTCAGCTCGACGCTGGACGATCGTCTTAGACTATTGGCAATTGCGCTGCGGCATGGAATAAAGATATCGGTGAAACACCCGCGCCTTCTGGTGCTGTTCCTGGAGGCCCTGGGCGATAATGTTCTCGATCGTTTTCGTTCGATCTCTGTTACCAGCAGACGCGTGACCAGGCCAAATCCTAAAACTAATCCGGCTGCCTCGAACGGCAATACTGAAGCTTTACCTGGCGTTGCCTGGACTGAGCCTTGATTGCCCCCGGCGTCGTTCCACGGAGGTGTGATTTGCCAAACGAATTTCATCCTTCGCCCGTCACGATTTTCCTGCGCGAAGTCGCATTGCCGCTGGCGGGCCTCGTCAGTCTCTGTCTTGTAAATTATTTTGTCTTCCACAGATTCTTTCATTCCCACTATCTCCGCTGGTACATCAGTGCCGGCCCTTTCATAGGCCTGGCGACCGCGGCCTTCGGAGCTGCCTGGGGAGGACTGGACAATAATGTGGGATTGATTTCAGCGAATCCGCGCAGGTATATCCGGGCCTGCCGGCTGGCGGCGGGCTTACCTATATATGTTTTTGGCGGCGTTCTTCGTTCGAAGAATCAACCGAGGAGTATTTCGAAACGCGACATCCTGTTTGGCTTGCCATTGATTGTGGTCTTTCTCGTTGCGGCCTTCGGCTGGTTACTTTTCGTGGCGCCGCTGCAATACTTCGTCTTTTTGATCTGCGGCGCGCCATCCAGAATTGTCTTGAGCTCCAACTATGCAGTGCACGCCAGGATGCATGGCCGCCGTCTGACTTATGAGGAAAAAACCACTGCCGATCCCAAGCCGCAAAAGGGCCAGGGATGGGATGCCAGTATGCGCGATAAGCCCGTATCTTTGACCAACGCCTTCGGTGCGATAACGCTCTTCTTCATTGGTAAGCTTTTGAGTTAAGGAGTCTAACGCGCTCACCAGTTTGATGCCCCGGACGCGATGGAGCGCGCACCCTTAATCGAGAATCATGTCTGATCTGCTGGTCAATCTACTGAAACTGCCACCGCTTGAGCCGATTCTACCAGCGGGTTCACCCGGCGTTGAAATTCGCCGGGCCCAGCCGTTTGAGCTTACGCCGGTGCTCGACTTTATCGAAGAGAACTTTTCTATTTCATGGGCTGATGAGATCTCGGTTGGGTTTGCGAATAAGCCGGTGTCAGTTTATATCGCTACGCGAGACGCGGGCGTGATTGGCTTCGCTGGATACGAATGCACGCGCCGTGGCTTCTTCGGTCCCACCGGTGTAATTGAAACAGACCGTGGTCGCGGTCTCGGCAAGAGCTTGTTGGTGGCTTGCCTTTGGGGCCTGCGGGAACTGGGTTACGTCTACGGCATCATCGGCGGCGCAGGACCAACAGAGTTCTACCAGCGTGCGGTCGGCGCCATTGTAATCCCGGACAGCGAGCCCGGGATCTATACCGATCTCTTGAGATGATCCGTACTAATCCAGCGCCCGCACAATCCGTACCCACTCTGCAAGCGTCAATGTTTCCGCACGACGTTGCGGCTCGACACCCGCCTCGCACAGCACAATGCTAACGCCGCCATGCCGCTTGAATAACTCCTGCAATTGTTCAGAAGTCTGGCGGAGGTTATTCAGGATTGTCTTGCGGCGATGCGCAAAGCCGGCGCTGACAATGGCCCACAATAGCTTCTCATTCTCTTCAAAGTGCTTGAGCGAGTCGTCTGCGCGCGCGGACAACCTGATTACGCTGCTCCACACTTTGGGAACCGGACGAAACGCCGCCGGCGCTACATCAAAGAGTTTCTCAGTTTCGCAGTAGGCTTCCACCAGGACCGAAAAGAATCCTCGACCCGATGAACCCGGCGGGGCCGTGATGCGTTCTACGACCTCGCGTTGGAGCATCAGAACCATTTCCGAAACGCAGCGTCGCTGTTCTATCAGGCGTTGAAGAATTGCGGTGGCGATGTTGTACGGAAGATTGGCAACGACGCGTAGCGGCAGCACCGGCTCCACCAGAGCACAGAAATTGGTTGTCAGCGCGTCAGCCTCAACGAGACGAAAGGTTGGCTGACCGGCAAACTGCGCGCGCAACTCGGCAATCAGATTGCGGTCAAACTCAATCGCAATCACTCGAGCAGCTTTCTCCACCAGACGCTTAGTCAAAGCGCCTCGTCCCGCACCGATTTCGACAATCGTCTCATCGGGCAGCGGACCAACGGCTCTCATTATGCGATCAACGACCGAATTATCAACGAGAAAGTTTTGGCCGAAACGTTTCTTCGACCGGGTATCCGGTGATTTCAAGGTCATCCCCATGCTTCACGATTTCAATGTTCTCGAGGTGCCAGGCGTCCGCAATCTTTGCTGCCCCCAGTCCTCCGATCGCCGAAGGTGCGTCGCTGCCGCCAATAATCAAGGGCGCGACGAAAACCGTAACCTTGTTAACCAGACCGGCGTCTAGAAATGCTCCGGCCACTTTGGCCCCACCTTCAACCAGAACACTTTGAATGTCGCGCCCGCGAAGTTCAGCAAGGACCGGTTCAAGGTCATACCCTTCGGACGGGCTCTTCATAACTTCCACGCCGGTTCGTTCGAGCGAAGTCTGGGCCTTGGCAGTGGAGGGCGAGGCGAAAACCAGCACCGGCGTTTCCCTGGCCGTTCGAGCCAGGTGTGACTCTGCGCCTGTCTTCAGTTGGCCATCGAGAACAACTCGCAGCAGAGGCCGGCGACGCGGTTTGCCGGATCGATCAGTCAGTAATGGATCGTCCGCCGCGACGGTTCCTGCGCCCACCAAAATCGCATCATGTTCATGTCGCAGCTCGTGCACTCGAGCGCGCGATTCCTCACCAGTAATCCAGCGGGAATCTCCGGTCCGCGTGGCGATCTTTCCGTCAAGGGAAGTGGCAATCTTCAGGTGAACGAACGGCCTGCCGGTGCGCATGAAGTAAATGTATTTCTCGTTGACACGTTCGGCCTCAGCCGCCAGAAGTCCGCGGCTGACTTCGATGCCGCTGGCGCTAAGGTGTGAAAAACCTTTTCCCGAGACGACCGGGTTCGGATCTTCGATCGGAGCCACGACCCGCCTGATGCCGGCGCTGATGAGCGCGTCGGTACAGGGAGGGGTGCGACCATAATGGGCGTGGGGTTCGAGCGAGATATAGGCAGTAGCGCCACGGGCCCGGCTTCCGGCCTGTTCGATCGCTATGGTCTCGGCATGTTTGACTTGCTCGAAGAGATAAAAGCCTTCACCCACTATTTGACCGTCTTTGTGGGCCAGGACGCAGCCGACCAGCGGTCCAGGACTAACCCGGCCGACCCCCTGTGTCGCGAGCTCAAGGGCCCGAGCCATCATTCGGCGATCCGTTTCGTTCCAAATCGCGGAGGATTCTGATTTCGTTTTCACCGTTGTTTGCTGCATTACAACGTTCGAGGTTGATGCCGGACTCGTTCGCCGTTACGGGAGGCCGTCCCGCAAGTGTCAGTCCCACCGACGATGGCCGCTCAATTATGCGAATAGACCGTTCACATATTCTTCCGGGTTGAAAACCACAAGGTCAGCGAGCTGCTCTCCGATTCCAGCGTAACGGATTGGCAGGTTAAGCTCTTTGGCGATGGCAACCGCGATGCCGCCTTTCGCCGTGCCGTCGAGTTTGGTCAGAACAATTCCGGTAACGCCCGCCACTTTCAAGAACTGCCGCGCCTGTTCCAATCCGTTCTGACCCGTAACAGCGTCAACGACCAGCAGCGTTTCATGCGGCGCGCCTTCAACCTCTCGGGCGGCAACGCGTTTCATCTTTTCGAGCTCGGCCATCAGGTTTGATTTGTTATGCAGGCGTCCCGCAGTGTCAACTATCAGCACGTCTGACTTACGCGCTTTAGCGGCCTTCATCGAATCAAATAACACGGCAGCGGGATCTGTTCCCTGCTTCTGCTGAATGAGAGGGACGCCAGTTCGCTCCGCCCAAATCGCCAGTTGATCAGAAGCAGCCGCCCGAAACGTATCAGCAGCGCAAATGAGCACGTCATTGCCTTCGGCCTTGATGCGCTGCGCAAGTTTTCCGATCGTGGTTGTCTTTCCGACGCCGTTGACCCCGACTATCATCATCACGTAAGGCGCGATGTTATCAGGCACACTGGTTTCGGAAGCTACGCCATGTTCCTCTGACGCGCGCAGGATCTTTATCAATTCTGTCTTGATGGCTGACTTCAATGCGTCGAGATCGTTGATCTGCTTGCGGGCCACGCCGCGGCGCACAGTTTCAAGAATATGCTGCGTGGTCGGGACGCCGATGTCCGCTGCGATTAATGCTTCTTCCAACTCGTCGAGCAGGTTTTCATCAATTTGTTTCAGACCCTGAAAGACGGTGTCGAGTCTGTCGGAGAGCGAATCGCGAGTGGCTGCTACCGCCCGGCGAAAACGCGCAGAGAGTTCTCGCTCAAGCGCGGCCTCCTGCGCCTGTAGCTCTTCCATCGATAGGTTTAGACCCAGAACAGAAGTCGCAAAAGGCGCAGCCACCGGCGCCGCCTTCTGGGCCGGTTGTACGCCTGTCCTGGTAATTGGGGTCTCTCCGGGAACGACGACTGGGGCTACCGCAAGCGGCTCAGCCACCGACGTGGCCTTATCACTTCGATTCTCTTCCGCTTCAGCTTCGCGCGACACCGGCTCGTTTAGCCCGAGGGAGATGAAACGGTCCTGGTTCTTTCGCTTCCAAAAAGCCATTAATACACACCCTTATCCTTTAGGATTCACTATCGCAGCGCTACGCTCCACAACAGCGCCCGCGCGGGTTAAGTAAAGGAGCATCGATTATAGACACAATTGCCGCATCCCAACAAAAGCGATGCGGCAACGGCGTTGATAATTGAAGCTTGTAACTCTAAAGGCCCGGGAGCGGCGCTAACGCTTATCCGACTGGAACCGGAGCCGGCGAAACGAGGACCTGGCTCAACTCAGAAAGCCTTTCATCGGCCACGATGTGCTCTTCGGGCCGGCGTCTCAGTTTTACGGAGCCTGGACGAATCTGACCGAATTCGCATGCCGCGACAAACGCCGCCACCACGCACGGATCATATCGAGCGCCTGTCAGAGTTTTTATTCGGTTCAGAGCATCCTCGAACTTCATCGCACTCTGGTAAGGCCGCTCAGTAGTCATCGCATCAAAGGCGTCGGCGACCGATACGATGCGTGCCATCACAGGAATCTCGTCACCCTTCAAGCCCTGCGGGTAACCTTTGCCATCGATCATCTCGTGATGCATGTACATGCCGGGCAAAAACTCGCGCATGGCCGGAACCTGTGACATAATTTTGTAGCCCTTCTGCGGATGAGTTTTCATAATTTCAAACTCTTCGTCCGTCAGGGCGGCGGGTTTCTTCAAGACACTATCGTCGATTCCTATCTTGCCAACGTCATGTAGCAAAGCACTAATCCTGATTTTCTCCGTTTCGTCCGGCGACAGGCCCATGCCCTGCGCGATCGCCACTGAAAATCGCGACACCCTCTCTGAATGACCTCGGGTGTACGGGTCCTTGCCGTCTATAGCGGCCGCCAGTGCCTTCACCGACCCAATGAACAGTTCGCGATTCTCATTTGCTGATCGTTGCAGATCCACTATGTAACGTTCGACCTGATCAGTCATCTGATTGAACGAGTCACCCAGGTCGCCCAGTTCTGTGTGGCTGAGAACCTCGATGCGACGCGAAAAGTCTCCGGCCGCGATGCGTTGCGCGCCGGCGGCTAATTCGCGGACCGGTTGGGTAAGCTTCTTGGCAAAATAAAACCCCGCCAGCAATGCCAGCACGGCTGAAAACAGACTTATGACGGCCGTCTGCCGGCGCATATCTCTGACTGAAGCTAAAGCGGCGGCTTCATCCTGAATGGCGATAACTCCAAGCAAGGATGTTCGATCCAGTTCCGCTGTTGCATAAGAGCCAAGCATCTCCACCCGCTTACCGTTGCGCTCAGTCGTGAAGGGCGCCAGCGCTGATTGTAAGTGGGCTCCCGTTTCCAGCCAGTCCTGCACTACCTTGAAATCCGTCATGGGCCGTCCACTGAACGCTACGCGGGCGTCCGGATGCGCCACGGCCCGGCCGTCCTGGTCGACAACGAATATCACTGGCAGCCCCGCGTCCAGAAGTTCCGCCTCCGTTTTTGAACTGGGCTGTTGGACTGATTTGAATACTTCCTGAAAAGAAACGACTGCAACCACGGCGGCGACTAGATCGTTGCCGTCCATTACGGGAGCTGCGATCGTCAAACTCATCTCCTGGCCTGAGTGAATTATCTGCGGGCGGCTAATCACCACCCCGCGTCCACTCATGTGGGCCAGCACTTCGCTTACTCGTTCGTCGACCTCGTCCCGCCTGATGATATCTGATTGAAAAGCTCGCCGAAGCTCGCCCTTGACAGGCCAGATTGCCAGCGCAATCAGGTTCGGGTCATTCTGGAGGGCCTTCTGCAAACGGGCGTCGTATCCTGGGTCTGCGAGAGAGTGAATGCCTCCGGCAATCTCAAATGCCTGGGCCAGTCCCGTCACTACGTCGCGATAACGTTGACCGTAAAGCTCGATTTGCCGCGCCTTGTCATGAACCAACTGCGCCTGGTAACGACCTTCGATCGAGCGCAGCTCCGCAGCACTGCGGCTGGACCAAAGAGCTCCGGCCAGCCCCAGGGGCAGCAGGCCGACCAGTAGAAGGACTCCCAACACGATGTACAGGAGCCTGATTCGATTAAAGCGTTCGAACATTTGGAAACGGTTAAGTTAGGTCCAGGATGACGTTACGGGAAGTTTTGGCAGATTGTGCGGTGAACAGGGCCGCAAGTCCGATACTAACCGTCGACCCATACAGCTGTCAACTTGTTTTGTCAGAGTTTAACTTATTGATAGCGCGGGAGTAAGTCACCGCGAGGAAATACCGCAGGGCTCGATTTTGCGCCTTCCCGCCCGAACGTCTGGTGCCTTGGTCTGAAAATTACCAAAGCCGCAATCGGCTGGATGCATCTGCATTCCGGGGTACAGGCTTTCATGCGATACTTTCGCAGACTCCGCGCGGCTGCGGAGCGTCTAATTGTTGGGGACATGGCTGGACTGGTGCCCCACGGCGCGGCTTGAGGGTCTTGACCAGCAACGGACCTGGAGCGCGGAACGGAGAATGGAGTCGGCTACGAGCGACGAGCAGATAGTACAGCAGGCACTGACAGGCGATGCGGATGCTTTCGGCGAGATCGTACGCCGCTGGGAGCGCCGTATATTCGCTCTGGCTTTCGGCATGCTCGGTCGTGAAGAAGATGCCCGCGATGCCACGCAGGAGACGTTTCTGGCGGCCTTTCGCAACCTGCGGGGATTCCGTGGTGACGCAAAGGTTTCCTCGTGGCTGCACAGGATTGCGATCAACCAATGCATCACGCGTCAGCGGCGCGCGAAGGTTCGCAACGAAACCGGGCTCGACCAGGAAGCGGAAAAAGATGCCGCGGTCTTTTCGCTCCCGTCGCACGTTTCGCCGGCAAATGTTGCTGAAGGTCGCGAGCGAAGCCAGGCAGTGCGGCGCGCGGTGGGCGCTCTGCCAACCGAACTGCGGCAGGTAGTGGTAATGAAGGAATTTGAGGAACTGACGTTTCAGGAAATATCCGAGGTGCTGAATCTGCCATTGAGCACGGTCAAGAGCCGCCTTTACACAGCACTGCGGCAGTTACAATTGCGCCTGGAGAAATTCGGAAACGGTATTGCTCAAGACGGTAATTGAAGAACACAGGATTAATGCCAATGAGAGAAAACACTGATAGGCCTATCTGCCATCGAGCCGACGACATGATGGCTTTCCTTTACGACGAAGCTAGCCCGGCTGAAGCAGAAGAGTTCGCCGGTCACATGGGCCTCTGCGCCGCATGTCGAACGGAGTTCTCCGTATTCAACCAGGTGCGTGAATCCATGTCACTCTGGCGAACAGAAGTGTTGGGAATGGCGGGGCCATCAGAGTCTGGCGCCGCGCCTGGGTCACCTCGCTCGCTGGCGGCGGGCAGAGTGGGGAGAAGACTATCGGCGTGGGCTGCAGTGCGCGAGTTCTTTGTCGTCTCGCCAGTTTGGCTACGGGGCGCCACCGCGTTGGCTACATTGCTGCTTTGTGTGCTTGGCGCTTTGTTTGCTGCCCGTATGCTGAAGCCATCGCAGCAGCTGTACACCGAGCAGGAACTGAATGCTAAGGTCGAGAAGCTTGTCGATCAGCGTACGAAGGAAAAGGAATCAGCGGCGGGCTTAGCGGGCAAAGAATCGCCCCAACGTAGCCAACCGGAGAATTCGTCCCGCGCGCTTGAGGCCTCCGCGAATGAACCGCAACCTCCTGGCGTTAGGCCAAGGTCGGTGTCTAAATCGTCGCGCCCGTTTTTGTCAAGAGCGGAGCGGGAACAATTGGCAGCAGACCTCGGACTGAAACCAGGCACAGACGAGGAGAATATATCGTTCCTTCTGGATGGCGGATCTAATTAGGTTTGCCGCTCGGCGGAACATGCCCCAACGCAGCATTACGAGAAGATCAAACAATCATGAAAACAACCATCGGTAACAGTAGTAAATTTACGGGATTGGTTTTCGCAGTCCTGCTGTCAAGCATCGCGTTGTTAGGTATCGCGACGGTTGCCGCGGGCCAGCAGAACCCGAGTGCTCCCCCTCAAACTCAAAACCCCCAGATGAACCTTCAGGGCGATCCAATTCGCCAACTAAATCTTTCCGCCGAGCAGGTAGAGAAGATTCGTGCCATTCGCGAGCAAAACAAGGACGAACGTTTCGCCCTGAACCAGCGCCTGCGTCGAGCCCAACGAGCTCTGGACGAAGCTATTCAAGCGGACAATTCGAGTGAGGCATTGATAGAACAACGAGCGCACGATCTGGCAGAAGCGCAGGCAGACGCTACCCGCATGCGCGCAATCACAGAAATACGAATACGCCGCGTGCTGACTCCCGAGCAACTAATCAAGCTACGTACCCTGCGGCAGCAAGCCCAGACCTTACGGGAAGAGCAGCGCCTCCAGGGCAATAACCAGATCCGTCCCCGCGACGGTTTCCAGAGAAGACCGGATGCCCAGCGTAACGGCAACTTGAGACCGAACCAGGTTCCCCGCGCGCGTCCAGGGACTTTGCGTCAAAGACAACAACCATAACGACGTTCCACCGCGATAACTGTAAAGGCCGGCTTCCGAATAACGGAGCCGGCCCTTTCGTTTTTGGCTGCCTCTCCCCCGAAAATTATCGCGGGGCCACGATTCTCGCCAAGCGCCCAACCCGCTTATTAACTTGACGCCTGAAGCCGAATTTGAGCATCATAGGCCGCTTTTGATTTCCGCGCTGGGCAAGCTCTGGGGTTTTAGAGTGGGCATTATGTCCCTGGTCCATCGATCGGCGCACAAAGGTTTCCGGGCTCGGACGTCTAAAAACATTGATAGGTTAACTTCTGTTGCCGCAAGCCTTCTCTTACTAACTCTCCAATGAACATTGCAACGCGCGGTCTGGTCGAATTGCAAGAGATAACTTTGCTGGCAGCGCGGGCTGCTCGCGGGATCGTCAAACGCCCCAGGTACATTCCAGAGACGATTGCGCAGATGGACCTGATCGGCGTAGGTTCGCTGACGATTATCGTCCTCACCGGATTTTTTACCGGTGGCGTGCTTACGTTGCAGACTTACCCCACCCTGGCATCGTATGGGGCGCTCAACCAATTAGGTTATCTGGTCTCACTTTCGCTGGTGCGCGAGCTGGGACCAGTTCTGACCGCGCTGATGGTGACCGGGCGGGTGGTGTCGGCTATCTCGGCGGAACTCGGCTCGATGGTAGTGTCGCAGCAGATAGACGCCATGCGCGCGCTGGGAACCGATCCGGTGCGCAAGCTGGTGACGCCTCGCATAATTGCGCTGATAATAACGCTTCCCCTGTTGACGGTTCTGGCCGACGTCATCGGGATTTGCGGCGGCTGGGCAGTCTCAATAGGTTTGTATGACTTGCCCTCAACGATGTTCATTACGTCGGTGCGGGACGGCATTACCACCAACGATATTATCGGGGGCATCCTTAAACCATTAGTTTTCGGTTTCCTGATGGGCACGGTTGCATGTTACAAGGGGCTGAAGACTGAAGGCGGCACCGTGGGCGTCGGCCGTTCGACGACTTCCGCCGTCGTCATGGCGTCAATCGTTGTTATCATTTCGGATTTCTTTCTTGCGAAGGCGCTACAGGTTATTCTAGGCACTACGTAAAACCATGAGTGTACAGGAATCAGAAGTTACTGAAGTTCGGGACCCGCTGTCGCAATCGGGAATCGACGGGCAGGTGAGCGCTAACGCGGCAGAGTCTACCTTCCATGAAGTAGACGATCGCGACCGCGCCATCCCCGCCATAGAATTTCGTGAGGTACATTTGTCCTTTGATGACCGGAAAATACTCGACGGTCTCAGTTTTAAAGTCATGAAGGGCGAAACCAAGATCATTTTGGGAGGCTCTGGTTGCGGCAAATCTACCACTATCAAGCTCGTGCTTGGTCTGCTAAAGCCTGATGAAGGTCAGGTGCTGGTGGACGGGGTGGATGTGACGCATTTCACGGAAGTCGAGATGATGCGCGTGCGCAAAAAGATCGGAATGATTTTTCAGGAGGGAGCTCTTTTCGATTCGCTTTCTGTCTATGACAACGTCGCGTTTCGTCTGCACGAACAGGGAGTTCCGGAAGAGGAAGTCGAACCGGAGGTGCGGCGAATGCTGCGGTTCGTTAACCTCGAGGATGCGATTGACAAGATGCCCATCGAACTGTCCGGGGGCATGCGCCGGCGGGTGGGCATTGCCCGCGCGCTGGTTGGTGATCCGAAAATAGTAATGTTTGACGAGCCGACCGCCGGATTGGATCCGCCCACTGCGCGCACAATTTGCGAGCTGGCAATGAAGTTACGCGATTTGGAGGACGTCTCGTCAATCTTCGTAACGCACGAAATGAATAATCTGGATTACCTTTCTTCGGAGTACGCGGTAGTCAACGAGGCCGGCGAAGTAGTCTTCGAACGGGAAGGCGAACGCCTCTGCTTGATTAACTGCAAAACCTTGATGATGCGTGAAGGCAAGGTGATTTTCAGCGGTACGGACGAAACACTGCGCAAGGCCGAGGATCCGTACATTCAGAAATTTCTGCGCGGACACTAGAGAGAAAGGATGAAGGAGGAGGCATAAGGGAGGAAGTGAAGCAATGAACGGCCGGCGTTCATCCTTTACCCCTTGGCCGTCATCCTTGCATTAGATTATGCCACCAGCGAAGAAGACCATTGGTCTCAGTGAACTGCGCGTCGGCTTACTTATAGTGGTGTCGATCGCGGTACTGATATTCCTTATCCTTAACGCCTCGGGCGACATCAATCCGTTTTCGCGCAAGCTGCACCTTCGCGCCCGCTTCGCAGACGCGAATGGCTTGCGTGCAGGATCCGAAGTGCGCCTCGCCGGCGTCCGCATCGGCAAGGTCGAGCAGATTAGTCTGCTGCCGCCTTCGAATGTGCCGGGCGATAAGCGGGTGGAAGCAAAGTTCGCTGTCGATAGCACGATTGATGGCCAACCCGCGACGCAGCGCATTCGCACCGATTCGATGGCGTTACAGGCCGCGCCCAGTCTCCTGGGCAGCGAGATGATCATAAATGTCACCCCTGGGACTTCCATCGGCCAGCCGATCCAGGAGAATGCTATCCTGCCATCGTCCGCGGCGAATACGATCAGTGACTTTGCTACTTCCGGCACCGATCTGGCCCAGCGTTTGACCAAACTCTCCGACCAGCTCAACGAGGTGGTAAAGGACGTCAGAGAAGGAAAAGGCACGATAGGCCACTTGTTCACCGATGAGGCACTCTACAACAACTTGAACGCCACAATTCGAGATACCGAAGATCTGATGCAGCAGGTTAAAAGCGGCAGAGGCTCAGCCGGAAAGTTGTTCTACGACGAGGCGCTTTATAACAACGCAAATGAGATCACTGTGAATCTCAGGAAGATTTCCGAAGACATTCGGGCGGGTCGAGGGTCGGCGGGTAAATTCCTTTCCAGCGACGAGATGTACAATAAAGTAAATCGGCTTGCCGATCGCGTCAACCACTCAATGGACCAAATCGATAACATCGTTGCGGATGTTAACGCCGGGCGCGGGACGCTGGGTAAACTGGTTAAAGACGAGGCCATCTATAACGACGCGCGCACGGCCATCGCACGTTTCAATACGACCGCCGAGCGGATCGACAACGTGGTAGCGAGTGCCCAGCGCGGCGAGGGCACTGTCGGTAAGCTGCTGACTGACGATCAGCTCTATTCAAACGTCAACCAGCTTTCCTCTGAAAGCGTCAAACTACTTTACGACTTTCGTCAGAATCCCAAAAAATACCTGACCATTAAGTTTCAGCTGTTCTAGCGGTCGAGGCTAGGCATTCATTTCCTATCGGGTTCGGCGGATACCTCCAGCACCAGCACAACCAGCGGTCCCATGAGGACCGCCATCTATCGCAATTCAACTGGGCTAACTGCATTAGAACCAGGTTTGGGAACAATGCCGAACGCGCGCACGGGAAAAGTGCCGCAGCCCTTTACCTTCACCGGCACAGCAAAGAACCTGAAGCCTTGATCAGGAAGGGCGCCCAGACCGCACAGATGCTCGACGATGGGGATTCCTGCCGCCAGCAGGATTGAATGCGCCGGGCGCCGGCCGTCCCCTGTGTCGTCGATGTTGAAGGAATCGATACCAACGAGCGTTGCCCCGCCCTCTGTCAAATAGTTCGCCGCCTCTGCACTAAGAAATGGGTGCATCCCATCTGAATACACCGCGGTCCTCCAGCGCATGTCCCAGCCAGTATGAAACAGCACTGCTTTGTCCTTCACCTCGAGCTCTTTCAAAGCTGCGCCGGTTATCTCGCGCTCAGGCGCCCCCACATGGCGCACTACGATGCCATCAATGTTCGCAAGCGAATTGAGATCCAGTTTCGATAGATCCTTTCCATCTGCATAGCGATGGAATGGACTGTCCAGATAAGTGCCGGTGTTGGCCACCATTTCGATCTTGCCGATTTGAAATTCCGTTCCCGACGCATATCGATTGCGAGATTGCTCGCGCGTAAGGTAGTCGCTGATAACCGGTACAGGCAGACCCTGGTAGGTGATCATGCCATCTTCAATCGTGTGGCAAACGTCGATCAGGTCGAACGCGGGGTTCATAGATTCAATTCCTCGATTGAGCCGTCTACTGCTTTTGTTGGACCAGTACTTGAAAGCTCGCGGCCATTCCGTTCGGCAGGATCATTTCCCTCGCGTTTGTAGACAGGGGCAATCGTTCGGCATCACTTGCGACCCGCTGCAATTGCGCCTCCAATTCTTCAAGCAGACCAGCCTTCAGCAGGAAGCTGTCTTGCCGCTCAAAGTCGATCGTAGCCAAACCGAGTTGCTCCCCGATTCGCTTCACATGAGTCCAATCAACGCTGGTCGTGATGTCCTGTTCACCGGGCCGGGCCAGGACATCCTCGACCAGTTGATGCCTTTGATAAGCTCGCAGCGTTCCCTCAAAGTGTTCCGGCGACCCGAAGAGATCCGCCGCTTCCGCGCCATAGTCCACGGTGATTAGGTAGCCGCGGGAAAGTTTCTTTGCCGCAAGGCCCAGCCATTTCTCGATTGCGAGATTCACTTCGGCAACCTGACCTTCCTTGAGCTGAATGGCACACGCCCCAAGATACTCGCCGAGCTCAGGTGTCGAGGGGGGACCAGGGCTCCATATGAAATCTTCGGATTCATTCACCGCTACATAGAATTCACAAAGCCGACCCTCACGAATCGTGACCCGGTGGACCGGAAACGCGTCGAGCAATTCGTTGGAGAAGATTATTCCGGTCGCTAAGGGGCTAATGCAGTTCAGAGATTCGAACTCGACGCGCGCCCTGAATGGCCCCAACCTTTTACGGATGCGGGATATTGATTCGGCGCACGCTTCATCGATAACGTAACGAGTTGCTGAGAAGACTTCCGGAAAGCGGGTCTGCAATGTTTCGAGCACGCCGAAAGCGAAATCGCCATCTCCGCCGCCAACTTCGACAATGGTCCACTCAGCCGGTCTCTTGAGCTCTTCATAAAGTCCGGCGAAGTAACGCGCGAAGGTGGCGGCAAATAGACTGCTGCGCTCCGGGCTGGTGCGATAGTCGCCTTCCCTGCCCCAACGCTGAAGATCGTGGCGGCAGTAGTAACCTTCATGCTCGTCGTAAAGCGCAACCTCCATCCAATCGCGAAACGTGATCGGCCCTTCGCGTTTGGTCCGTTCACGCAATCGCGCCGCAATTGGCGAAAAGGCTGTGGCTGATTGAATCATTTGTCTACAGAACTCGATAGCTCGTGCAGCAGGATGGGAATCCACAGATTACACAGATTACGCAGATTACCGCCGACAAGAGGATTGGAAAGCAAAGCAGACACGCAGACTCAACCAGGCACACTTGCTGAGGAAGGGGGCCTGCCCCCGCTCTCAAATTTGTTTTTCAACTCTGGAGGGTCAGCTACTAAAGGCAGCGGGGGCAGGCCCC
>JBDUCF010000186.1:0-5766 GCA_040003545.1 Pyrinomonadaceae bacterium
TATCAAGCAAGTCGGACCGATAGATCAACCGCCCGCTACCGCAGGCGGTTCTGACTTGTGTTTGGTTCTTTATCTCGAGAGGTTATGGACGAACTTAACCAGAAGGAAGAAGATGGCCGCGAAGCCGCCGGCCATGGGAATCGTTAGGACCCAGGCAAATACAATTCGTCGCGCGATGCCCCACTTTACAGCCGAGAGGCGCCGGGTAGCGCCAACGCCGACGATTGCGCCGGTAATTGTGTGGGTGGTTGAAACAGGGATTCCGGCCAGAGTCGCCCCAAAGAGAGTAAGAGCGCCGGAGGTTTCAGCGCAGAACCCGCCGACGGGTTTCAGCTTTGTGATCTTTGAACCCATCGTGTGAACGATCCGCCAACCGCCGGAGAGAGTTCCCAGCGCAATCGCGGCGTGCGCTGAAAGCACGACCCACAAAGGAATCTCGGGAGACTTGCCACCCGGCCCTGCTGCCAGCAGCCCGCCGGCAACAAGGACTGCCGTGATGATACCCATGGTCTTCTGGGCATCATTTCCTCCGTGACCGAGCGAATAGGCCGCCGCGGAAAGTAGCTGCCCTCGCCTGAAGAGCCTATCAACCCGACGCGGCGAAGATCTGCGGAAGATCCAGTGCACCGCTACCATCAGGAAGAATCCCACTATCATCCCAATGAGTGGTGACGCAACGATGAAGATGATGGTCTTGATCCAGGCTGCCGGCTTCAACAGCGCGATACCGCCGTAAGCCGTGATCGCCGCACCTCCATAACCTCCAATCAGCGCGTGCGAACTTGAGGTGGGCAGGCCGAAGTACCAGGTTGTGATGTTCCAGAGAATTGCGCCGACCAGGCCGGCCAGCAGGACATAGAGACGGAATTCCGGTTGTATCAGATCGATTTGGACCAGATCGCCGCCGATCGTTTTTGCGACTCTGGTACCTAAAACCAGGAAGGCAACGAAGTTGAAGAATGCTGCCCAAAGAACCGCAAGGTTAGGCGACAGGACGCGCGTCGATACGATCGTGGCAATCGAATTAGCGGCATCGTGAAAGCCGTTGGTGTAGTCGAAAACATAAGCGACCACCACGATGAAGATGACCAGACCTAAGGCAGTCGACACAGGCATGCTATCAAAATGCTTTCACTTGATTGGGAGTGCTAATTTCAGGACGCGACTGACTACTGACCACTACGTGTGTTTGATGATGACGCTTTCGATAATGTTAGCCACGTTTTCGCACCGATCGACGGCGGCTTCCAGTTTTTCGTAAACCTCTTTCCACTTCAGCACCGTCAGCGGATCGTGCTCTTCATGAAAAAGCTCGGCAATCGCGGCGTGGTAGATGTCGTCACCTTCATTTTCCAAACGATGGATCTCCACCAGACGTTGGGTGATGTTCTTTGGCCGCTCCAGAGTGGAAACGATCTCGCGTAATTGTTCCGCCATTCGCACGATGACCCCGGCGAAGTCCTGTGCGTAATCCTTGATTTCCTTAACGTCGAAAATAATGATCGCTCTGGCCGCATCGTCAATCAGATCGACAATGTCGTCCAGGGCGGTGGACATCGTGTAGATGTCTTCGCGATCAAATGGGGTGATGAAAGACTTGTTCAGGCGAGTCGAAATGCTGTGGGTTAATTCATCACAGGCGTGCTCCAGACCCTTGATGCGCCGCGCGTATTCGTCATAGTTATGGTTTTTGTCAGCCAGCATCTCCTTGAGCTCGCGCGCGGCATCGGAAATATAGACCGTCATCTGTATGAAGAGGACAAAATACTGCTCCTCTTTCGGCATGAAATTTAGCAAGCCCATTTTGAGAGTTTCGCCTCCACTTTATGCTGTCGTTTAGAAGAATGCGCAATATAGCTCAGCGCCCCGGGGATTGTCTATATGAACATCAAATAAGGCGTGGGTCGGTTTGGTATCTCGTTAACACCGCACTTCAGTGCGGTGATCATAAGTGGCGAAATGACGTAACCGTTTCAACGGTTTTGCGGTAAACCGTTGAAACGGTTTAGAGAGCGAAGAGCGCCTGCAACACCTGACTGAAGTCAGGTGTTAATGAGATTAGCTCCTCATTCAAACCGACCAATTACTATCTGACCAGTTCGCTTCCACTGGACACAATCCAGGGTAGCAATGTGGCTGACGTTTCCTTACGGCAGGAAAAACCCAGTTACGAATCGAAGCAGTCCCGCCCCTAAGATTACCCAGATTGCATTTGGGCGATAGCGCACCAGAATTGCACCGGCGAGAACCGCAATCAACATCCCTACCCAACCATGAATGCCGGCGCGTCCTATACTTATGCCGGCCGCAACCAGCAAACCCACCACGGCCGGGGTGACGCCCTTCAAGAACGATTGCACTATTTGATTGGTGTGAAAGCGAGCCAGCGATGACCCGGCCACTACCGTCATCAGGAAAGACGGCAGAAAGATACTGATAGTCGCCACCAGCGCGCCCAGCGTTCCCGCCACCCGATACCCAATGAAGGTGGCGGTGATTAGAACAGGGCCAGGCGTGATTTGACCGAGCGCGGTGGCATCGACGAATTCCTGATGCGTAAGCCAGTGATGGGAGTCAACCACCTCCGCCTCGATTAGCGGAATCATGACGAAACCACCGCCAAAAGTAATCGCACCCATTCGCAGAAAGATGGTGGAGAGCATTAAGAGCAATGCGACTTTCGCGAAGACGGGCATGGACACACCCAGCATGATAGCGACCCCGCGTCTCTTCTGGGAGGGTTTCGCATTATCGTTTGGCGGATCGTCTCCGGACTCTCCATCTTCATCGGCCGTTAGGGTCGCCTGGCGCACGCGTTCGTCCGCGACAGCGCGCGTCACATACCCCCCAACAAAACGGGTATCGCGAAGACGACGTCGCCGTCGCTGTAACGCGAGGCGGGCCACAATGCGCTTGCGCCGCGATCTGACGCCGCGTAGTTGTCCCAGCTTTTGCAGTTGCTTCTCAGCAAACGAATCGATAAAGATGCCGACCAAACCTGCTGCCAGCACGACTTCCAGGACCGTGGCGCTGAAGAAAGCCACCACCACGCAGGCCAGCACCGCCAGCAACCACTGCCAAGGTTTGTAGAGCGTATTGTGCCCAATTCTCCAGGCCGTCACGATCACCAGCGCTACCACCGCGGCGTTCAATCCCTGAAAGAGGTAATCAGTATCTGGTAAGTATCGTAAGTGCCGGTAGAGAATGGCCAGCACGATCATCATTAGCATTGAAGGCAGAATAAAGCCGGCGATAGCTACGGCCGCGCCGCGCCAGCCCCGCACTTTTAGTCCCACGTAAGTCGCCGTATTACCTGCGGCCGTGCCAGGCAGAGTCTGCGCCAGAGCGAAGCCGGCGGCGAACTCCTGTTCCGTTAGCCAGTGTCGCTGCTGCACCGCCACCGATCTGATTTGCGCGATGACAGCCAGCCCACCGCCGAAGCCAACTGCGCCGATCTTTAGTAATGAAAGAAAGAGTCCGCCGAGGGTGGGTGTGCTGGCGATTCGCTCAAGCTCGCGGCGAGTTTCACGCACGCGCGTCCGCATCTTGCGCGCGCGGTTTCTGATTCTGCTTGCCCGCTTCTCGACCTGTGTCAGCACCTTATTGGTAGACAGATTAACACACGGCCCATGACAAGTTTACTTAAAGGCTGACATTGAGGATTGCCTGGTAACTATTGTGCTGCTCATTTGAATATGGAAAAGCCGGCATAGATCATCTGCACATCCACGCCGGGATTGATTGAAGAGCGGTAGCCGTTCGAAATGTGTTGGTACTTGTAACCGATGCTAAAGGTCCTGCGAGAGCTATTGACAATCTGAACTCCACCATCGAAATCGAAAGTGAAGTTGAAACGCGCGGCGCCCGCCACGGGCACGTCTTCGCTGAAATAGAGGAAGCCTCCGTTGGCGCTGCCGAACGGCTGAACCCGTCGCTGTCGCCGGAAGTTGAACTTCAGACCGATTGGCGAGGCCCCGAAGCCGTACACGCTCTTCCGAATTTGCGTCACGATGAAGCCCCCCGTTCCATTGGGCACCACCGTGAATCGACTGTTTGAAAGTACGGCGACCGGCACGGTGTCAATGGTCCATTCAAATGCGACCGACTTACTTGCCGCCAGAACTCGGCCATAACGAAATCCAACGTTGCCAAATCTGGCGCCTGGCGTTTTGCCTATTAAGGTCGGTGCATCGAACGACACTCCACCCCAGAATCCGAACTCATTCCATCCCTTCTGAATTCCTGCGGAGGTTGATTGAGCTGGAGGGTAGCTGGCTGCATCGGATCGCGAAGGCGTGTCTGTTGCTTGCGCCAGCGCGCCAATCGCCGACGCCAGTATCAGCAAACATAAGAATGTAGCGCGTTGGGTGTTAATTCGCAGCATTATGTGAACCTCCGGCGAGTATCGAAACGGCATGAGCCAGAACTGGCCTGATAACCGCGAAACTTTCACGCACAGCTTTCGGCGATCCAGGAAGATTAACTATCAGCGCGCCTGATCGGATGCCGCATACACCCCGAGAGATCATGGCCATCGGAGTTTGCTTCAACGTTTCCATGCGCATAGCTTCGGCCAGGCCCGGCGCGGCCCTTTCAATGACAGCAAGAGTTGCTTCCGGCGTGTTGTCGCGCGGGCTGAAACCAGTGCCACCGGTGGTAATGACCAGGTTGACGTCATCTCGATCCGCATAAGCGCGGAGTCGCTCGACCAGCGGATCAAGATCGTCGGAGACTATTTCCTTCGCCGCTATCTCGGCGCCCGTCTCGCCCAGCAGACGGACCAGCGCCTCGCCCGATGCATCCGCCCGCTCACCACGCGAACAGGCATCGCTGACAGTGATCACGACGGCGCGAATTTTAGTTGCCATAACCTCTCCCGGCAAAAGAGCAAAGAGCGAAGGGCAAAGAGCTTCCTTTTTGATCGCTGTGCCCTTCCGTCTTTGCCCTTTGCCATTTGCCGGCTAGCTTTTCATCCTTGCGTGTTCCTTCAGCCAGCAACGATCCATCACCACCAGCAATCCGGCGTCCAGCGCTCGCTGCGCTGCGGCGTTATCGATTACACCTTCCTGCAACCAGACAGCTTTTGCGCCTAAAGCGATTGCTTCGTCGACGGCTTTGCCTGCCTCATCTGAGCGGCGAAATATATCTACCAGATCGATCCTGCCGGGAACATCGCCGAGGGCTGCATAGGCTTTTTGGCCCAACACCTCAGCTTCATTTGGATTCACGGGAATCACCCGATAGCCCTGGCGCTGCATGTAGTTTGCAACTCCATGCGATGGGCGCGAGCTACTTGACGATAAGCCTACGACCGCAATCGTGCGACATTCGTCGAGAATCTTTTGGATTGTTTCCCTGCTGTTGATTTCCATTTTGAATGGCTTTACTGGTTCCAGCTCCGCCGTCTGATGTGCGGAAAGGCTTGGCCTTTCCGATTGGAACCTTGATTTCTGAGGCTATGCCTCTCAGCGTAACCAGACACAGGGGTAGCCTTCTCTGAGAATGTGCCGACGGAAAGGCCGAGCCTTTCCGCACATCAGAAGGCAAAGCCCTGTTAAGCGTTAACGAGCCGCAGTGCCCACCGCATGCAATTCCTGCAACGACACAACGCTTGAGGCGCCGCCGGTGCTGCGCGAGCCGATCGCTTCGACGATCGCCTGGGCGCCAGTCATTGTGGTTACGCAGGGAACGTTGTACTGCAAAGCCGCGCGACGGATTGCCTGCTCATCAAAATGCGAGGCCCGACCCAGGGGCGTGTTTATGACT
>JBDUCF010000187.1:0-5720 GCA_040003545.1 Pyrinomonadaceae bacterium
GATCGACGATGTTGGGACGTCCTTCGTTCACTTTGAAAACGTTTTCAACCTTCAGCCCCACTTCACGTAAACGCGCAGCGGTCCCCTGAGTCGCCATGATCTTGAAGCCGAGCCGCGTCAAGCGCCGCGCCAGCAATACCGCCTGGCCCTTGTCCGCTTCGTTGACGCTGATGAAGGCAGTGCCGCTGCCAGGCAAACTCAAGCCGGCGCCTATCATTGCCTTTGCGTAAGCTTCGCCAAACGATTCGCCCACGCCCATCACTTCACCCGTAGAATGCATCTCCGGACTCAGAATCGGATCGACGCCGGGAAACTTCGCAAAGGGAAACACTGGCGATTTGATGAAAAAGCGGTTCACGGTCAGGTCTTCCGGCAGGTTGAAATCTGCCAATGGCTTGCCGGCCATTACCAACGCCGCGATGCGCGCGATGGGTACTCCCGTCGCTTTCGAAACAAAAGGCACCGTACGTGAAGCCCGCGGATTTACCTCGAGCACGTAGACTCGATCGTCCCTGATCGCAAACTGAATATTCATCAAGCCGCAGACGGACAGCGCGCGGGCGAGCGTGCGCGTGTAGTGCCGCATCGTTTCCAGATGCTCGGCGTCGATGCGCACCGGCGGCAAGACGCAGGACGAGTCGCCGGAGTGTATCCCTGCTTCCTCGATGTGTTCCTGAATTCCCGCCACAATGCAGGTCGCCTGATCCGCCAGCGCGTCCACGTCAAACTCTGCTGCCTGCTCGAGGAACTTATCAATCAGGACCGGTCGATCCGGCGAGAAGTCCACCGCATTGCGCACGTAATCATCCAAACTGTCTTCGTCGTAAACAATCGCCATCGCGCGGCCGCCCAGAACGTAACTGGGACGCACCAATACGGGATAGCCGATACGCTGGGCAATCTGCTTTGCTTCTTCGCTGGTGGCCGCCATGCCGTGGTCCGGTTGCGGTATGCCTAACTCAGTCAGCAGAGCGCCGAATCGCTTTCGATCCTCTGCCAGGTCAATCGAATCCGGCGAAGTCCCGATGATGGGAACGCCGGCGTCGTGCAATCGCATAGCGAGATTCAAAGGCGTCTGGCCGCCAAACTGGACAATAACTCCTTCGGGCTTTTCCACGTCGATAATGTTCATTACATCTTCGTAGGTGAGCGGTTCGAAGTAGAGTCGATCCGAAGTGTCGTAATCCGTCGAGACAGTTTCAGGATTGCAGTTCACCATGATGGTTTCGAAACCTGCGTCCCGTAGAGCAAACGATGCATGACAGCAACAATAGTCGAACTCAATTCCCTGCCCGATGCGGTTCGGTCCCGATCCCAGGATCATGATCTTGCGCCGATTGGTTGGCTGCGATTCGTCTTCCTCCTCGTAGGTCGAATAAAGGTATGGCGTGTGGGATTCAAATTCGGCGCCGCACGTGTCAACGCGCTTGTAAACGGGAACGACCCCCAGTTGTTTGCGATAGGCGCGCACTTCGTCTTCAGAGCGGTTCGTCAAATACGCCAGCCGCCGGTCGGACAAAGCAATCTCCTTGAAGGCCCGCAAAGTGTCCGCAGGTATCTGCTCCAGCTCGTGCCCCTCGACGCTCTCCTGAATCTGCATCACCTGCAGAAGTTGATCGAGAAACCATGGATCGATTCGCGAGAGGCGGTGAATCTCTTCGATGGACCAGCCGTGCTGCAACGCGTAGGTGATGTAGGAGAAACGCTGCGAGTTGGGACGGGCCAGCTTCCGCTGCAACTCGTCGTCGGAGATGCCTTCCAGGCGCAGCGGCTTCACCGCTTCGAGCGAGCGCAAACCTTTGAAAAGAGCTTCCTTGAACGTGCGCCCGATGGCCATCACCTCCCCGACGGACTTCATCTGCGTGCCCAGCACATCCTCGGCTTCGCGAAACTTTTCGAAGTCCCATTTGGGAATCTTGGCCACAACGTAGTCGATCGTCGGCTCGAACGATGCGGGAGTTTTCTTAGTGATGTCGTTGGGAATCTCGTCAAGGGTATAGCCGACGGCAAGCTTCGCGGCTATCTTTGCAATGGGAAAGCCGGTGGCCTTGGAAGCAAGTGCCGACGAGCGCGACACCCGCGGATTCATTTCGATGATGCGTATCTCGCCATCCTCGGGATTGACTGCAAACTGAATATTCGATCCCCCGGTCTCGACGCCAACCTTCCGGATAACGGCGATGGCCATGTCCCGCATCTTCTGGTATTCGACATCGGTCAAAGTCTGCGCCGGAGCTACCGTAATCGAATCCCCCGTATGCACGCCCATCGGATCGAAGTTCTCGATCGAACATATGATGACGACGTTGTCCGCCAGATCGCGCATCACTTCCAGCTCAAACTCTTTCCAGCCGAGAATTGATTCCTCGATCAAGACCTCGTGCATTGGCGAGGCGGCCAGCCCTGAGCGAACGATCTCTTCAAACTCTTCCGGGTTATAGGCGGTGCCTCCACCCGTCCCACCCAGCGTGAACGAAGGCCGAATGATTGCCGGATAAGCTGTGTCCTTAACAATTTCCTGGGCCTCGTCCCACGAGCGCGCAAAGCCTCCCCGCGGCATCAGCAGTCCTGCTTCGTCCATGGCTTTTTTGAAAAGCCGGCGGTCCTCGGCGACCTTCACGGCGTCGCGTTTTGCGCCGATGAGTTCCACGCCGCATTCGTCCAGAACGCCGGCATCGGAGAGCGCTATGGCAAGATTGAGGGCAGTCTGGCCGCCAACGGTGGGCAAAAGGGCATCCGGCTTTTCCCGGCGAATGATCGCGGCGACGGATTCAACCGTCAGGGGTTCAATATAGGTAACATTGGCGGTTTCCGGGTCGGTCATAATCGTCGCTGGATTCGAGTTGACCAGTACGACCTGGTAGCCTTCCTGTCGCAGTGCCTTGCAGGCCTGCGTGCCCGAGTAATCAAACTCGCACGCCTGGCCAATGACAATTGGGCCGGAACCAATGATCAGGATTTTGTGGATGTCGGTGCGCTTGGGCATCTAAACTTGAGGGGAGTCCATCTGATGGTGTCTCTTGATTTTGATACGAATCGATTTATTATACATAACGATTTCTCGGGGAACGAATCGGCCGCGTGGTGACCGCAAGCCGCCGGCGCAACTAATCATGAAACACCTTTCATTCATTGTCTTCATTTTCCTGTTAGCCGCCACGGCATCCGCCCAGGGGCAAACTCCGCGCACCGCTGAGGAATACAATAACCGGGGCTTTGAACGGCAGAACAGCGGGGACCTTGACGGAGCCATAACAGACTACGACAAAGCGCTGGCAATGAAAGCGAAGCCCGCGGTTTTGCTGGCTGCCTACAATAATCGCGCCAACGCGAGAATGAGAAAGAATGACTTTGATGGAGCGATTGCCGATTACGGGAAGGCGATCGAGATTGAGCCGGAAAATTTCGAAAACTACTTCAATCGCGGTGTCGTGCGATCAGCCAAAGGTGACGATGAAAGCGCGATCGCGGACTTTACAAAGGCAATAGAGTTAGCGCCACAGTTTGCGGTGGCTTACAACAATCGTGGCAATGCCAGGAGGGCGAGAGGCGACGTCGAAGGCGCAATTGCTGACTACAACAAGGCGGTCGAAACAAATCCCCGATATGCCGAAGCGTACTACAATCGCGGCATCGCGCTTCAAAGCAAAGAAGATCCGGAAAGCGCGATCAGAGACTACTCAACCGCTTTGGAGCTGGCGCCGCAATTCACCGACGCCCTTGTCAATCGCGGTCAGGCTAAACAGACTAAGCATGATCTGGCAGGGGCAATTGCGGATTACAACGCCGCGCTGCAATTGAAATCCGACGACGCCAGCATCTACTTCGCGCGCGCAACCGCGCTCCAGGCAAAGAAGGATTTCCCCGGAGCCCTGGCAGACTATTCCAAAACAATTGAACTCGATCCCACCTCGTCCCGAGCCTATGCCAACCGTGGAGCAGTTCGCTTGCTTCAGCACCACGATGCCGAAGCGGACCAGGACTTTGCCAAAGCCTTCAAACTTGAGCCGGGCTTAAAAGCGGAATTCGAAAAGTTTATTGTGGCCACGAAGCGGGCCCGAGGGACAAATCAATAAAGGGACTTTCAATTACGCGCGGCGTCCTGCCTGAGGATTGATAACTATCTTCCCTGCTTCGCTAATTTCTTTCGGTAATCTGCGCCCTCAATCTCCACCGTCTTGCACATTTCATACAGGCGCGATCGCAGCCGCACGCCGACACGATCCTCAAGCGTTTCTTTCTTTTCACTGGCGCGTTCGTCCAGGTAGTTAGTGGTGAAGATCGTCAGCTTCTTATCGTTGTATCTGGTGTTGATGATCTGCAGCAGGGTATCGCGCACCCAGTCGGTAGGTTTCGATGCGCCCAGCTCGTCCAGCACCAGCACCTCAGCGTCGAAAACAGGCGCAAGCACCCCCAGTTCAGAGCTCTGCGAGATGGAATTATAGGAGTCCTGAATCTCTTTCAAGAGCGCGCCGGATTGGTAGAATAACCCGGCGATGCCATAGAGCTGGATCAACTCGCGCAGAATAGCGACGGCCAGGTGAGTTTTGCCGACACCCACGGGACCCATGAAAAGGATGCCACGTCCTTCGGTACGTCCTTCGACGGGATATTCTTTGATCAGCCGATCAGCCTCGCCCAGCGCAAAGTATTTCGCAGGTTCCTCGCCGGCATTTTCGAAATTGTGAATACTGCAATGCTCGTAGCGCCGGGGAATGCGGGCAGCTGCCGACAATATCGCCCGCCGATCACGGTTGCGACACCCACACCGTCGCGCCCCTTTGCCGGAAACGACCTCCATGCCGGTACCGAAACAGAGTGGGCAAACTGGCTCTCCTTCCGGGCTCTGAGTTGCTTTCAGCGTTGCCCCGTCTGAGGCCTCCGCCGACTGCGGGGCTTCGGGGACAATGTGGAAAATGTTTTTCTTTGCTTGATCTATCGACAATGGAGTTACCGGAGTGCTCAAAAGTATGACGTGCGATTATAGCATTGAACGTTTGGTACGGCGGTGCGACGCTCCGCGGGTGGCGTTAAATCTCCGGCGGGAATCGCGAGGCGTTTGCCGGCACTACAATTAAAGGCGACTTTAGAAGCGGGTTTGCATTTTAATTTGCGGTTAGATAAAGATTGACTGCATCGAAACGTTCGCTGGCGCAGGGCCACACTTTCAAATCCGGGGGGTTAGTTAAGACGTAGATGGGGATTTTATCGCAGCTTTTGAGCAGGCTCGGGCTAGTAAAGGTACACGTTGAGCGTCATCCTATCCGTGTTTTTTTGCTCGAGGACGACAAGCGGCGCTATGAATGGTTTGCCAAACGCTTTGCCGGAGACTATCTGGACGCCGCCGATGAAGTGGACCGGGCAAAGGAGTTACTAAGTACCAACGTTTATGATGCAATCTTTCTCGATCACGACCTCAAACCCGAACACTATCACGCTGTTTCCAGGGACGATGAGCGCACGGGCTATGCGATTGCTTCATGGCTGGCTGCTCGACCGGACCTGCAGCGGGCCGCAACGATTATGGTCCATACTCGCAACGCCGATGGGGCCATGAGGATGGTTGAAGAACTGCGCCGCGCCGGGCGCCAGGCCGAGTACGTGCCTTTCCAATTCCTGGCGGACAGAATCAGACGCTACTGGGAACGGTAGCACTAAGGTTTTGTTTGGTGGCCAGGGACGGGATCGAACCGCCGACGCCGGCCTTTTCAGGGCCGCGC
>JBDUCF010000188.1:0-5691 GCA_040003545.1 Pyrinomonadaceae bacterium
AGCGGCAGGGGCGTGAACGGCTCGTTCATCCATGCGGGCAATTGCTTGCGGTCGAGGTCGCTGCGTAAAGGGAGACGGTAATAGGAGGTCGCCGCATGAATCAGGCTTTCATGGGTCGTTACAAATTCATAAAAACGACGCGCTTCTTCCTCGTGTGGCGCACCGCGCACGATGGCAATCCCGTCGATTACCACCGGAGTGCCGCTGGACGGAATTAGGTAGGAAACCGGCAGGCCTTTTTGTTCCTTGAACAAGCGCACATCCGGCAGGTCCCAGATACTCAACAGTCCCTCTCGGCGCGCCAGTTTCTGCATTAGCAAGGTCCCATCGGCCGTGTACTCGTGAACGTTCGCGTCCAGACGCCGCAGCCACTCATACCCTTTTTCCGGCGAGCCAGTGTCTTTGTAGAAGCGCCAGATAATTGCGCCAAAGATTACGCGCATAGTGTCGGAAGGATTGGGATTTCGAATTAGAACTTTGTCGCGCCACTTTGGATCCAACACGTCGTCCCAATCGCGTGGCGCGTCCTCAGCACGCACCGCCTCGCTGTTGTAAACGAACACTTCCGGAGTTTCATATGTGCCGTACCATCGATCCTGCGCATCGCGTGCAAGGTCCGGGACCTTGTCGGCCCACGAAGGCCTATATGGCGCCAGCAGGTTTTCGTCCGCCGCCTGCTGAAATGTCGCGTGCGCCGCGCCCCACCAGAGATCCGCCTGCGGCCGGTTCCGTTCAGCCCGCACGCGCCCAAGCACTTCGCGCGATCCCATATCCAGAAACTGCACCTCAACTTCCGGGTGCGCCTGTTTATAACGGGCCACGAAATCGCGCAACATGTCCTGACCATGGGGCGTGTAGATGAGGAGCTTGTTTTGACTTCGGTTGCGCGCACCGTTACACGCGAGGGCTAGTAGGAAGACAGCCATCGCGCAGAAGGTAATCGCTCGAGTGGTATTGAACATCTTCAGGAAGAGTGCCGCAATCCTGACAATCAGGCATGCACCGGCGGATGCGCGACGAAAGGCCGCGCAGTTTCATACGCATGAGCGAGCCTGAACAGAATCGCTTCGTCCCAGTAAGGCCCCAGGATTTGCAAGCCAATAGGAAGGCCTGCCCCCGACAGCCCGCAGGGAACATTAATTCCCGGAATGCCGGCAAGATTTGCGGTCACGGTATAAATGTCGTTCAGGTACATCGCCAGCGGATCGTCGAGCTTCTCGCCAATCAGAAACGCGGGTGTCGGAGTAGTTGGAGTGACAATGGCATCGCACTTTTCAAATGCGTTCGTGAAATCCTGCTTGATCAAAGTGCGAACCTGCTGCGCCTTGCGATAATAGGCTTCATAATAGCCTGCCGAAAGAACGTAAGTGCCCAGCATAATGCGGCGCTTTACTTCGGGGCCAAATCCTTCATCACGAGTGCGGCAGTACATCTCGCGCAGGGTCGCGGCCTCTTCCGCACGAAAGCCGTAGCGCACACCATCGAACCTGGCCAGGTTTGAAGATGCCTCAGCAGTCGCGATGACATAGTAAACGGCGATTGCATACTTCGCGTGTGGCAGTTCGATATCAACAATTTCTGCGCCCAGCTCGCGATACGCTTCGATTGACTGATTAACTGCGTCGCGCACTTCGTTATCGAGACCCTCGCCCAGCAGCGCGCGCGCCACGCCGAGTTTCAGTCCCTTTAGGTTTCCGTTTAGTTCTTCTAAGTAATTGGGAACGGGCATCTCAGCGGTGGTGGCATCGTTAGCGTCGCGCCCCGCTATGACGGCAAGCACGGCCGCGACATCCCTCGGGTTACGTCCGAAGATGCCAATCTGATCCAGCGAAGAGCCAAAAGCGACCAGGCCATAGCGTGAAACTCGGCCGTAGGTGGGCTTCAATCCAAACACGCCGCAGAGTGCCGCAGGTTGGCGGACCGAGCCGCCCGTGTCGGATCCCAGCGCGACCGGCACGATTCCTGCCGCCACGGCTGCAGCCGAACCGCCGGATGAACCGCCGGGGACACGCGAAACATCCCAGGGATTCCTGACCGGACCAAAGGCCGAGTTTTCATTCGATGACCCCATCGCAAATTCGTCGCAGTTGGTCTTGCCCACGACCACTGCACCGGCCCCGGTTAATCTTTCAATCGCAGTGGCGTTGTAGGGCGGATGATAGTCAGCGAGTATTCGCGAGCCGCAGGATGTCTGCAGCCCTTTGACACAGATGTTGTCCTTAATCGCAATAGGCACGCCGGCAAGCTGAAGACTTTCCCTTTCGGATGCCGGCAGGGAATCGATCTGACTGGCTCGAAGCGGAGCACCTTTCCGATCGATTTGAAGAAATGCGTTCAGCCCTTCGTTGAGTGTTTCGGCTGCCTCGAGCGCAGCCTCGACAACTGAGCGCGCGGTTGGTTCACCGCTTATGATGGCTCGTCGCAGGGATTCTATGTTGTTTTCGCCGTTGCTCATGCAGATTCATTCAAGAGTGAACATAGTCCGTGAACCTGGACAGTCGATATCGGCGCGCCTGCGATTCATGGTTTACCGTTTCATAGAACTTTTGGCACGCGGAAATGGCCTGATGCTGGATCGGGCGCTTCTTCGAGCGCTAGTTTCTGCCCGAGTGAAGGGCGAACCGCATCTGGTCGCGACGATTCAGTTTGTTCTCCCTGGGGAGTTAATCCCCCAGTGGCTGGTTCAATCTGGCTGGTATTCAGATCGTTCAGCTGTTCGACATACGCTACGATGTCCGCCATCTGCGGAGTGAACGCGTGGCGCTCCTCTTCTGTGATCTCCAGGTGCGCGAGCTGCGCCACTTTTTGAATGTCGGATTCGGTGATTGGCATAGATGTCAGATCTCAAATTTCCGATTGCGCTTGTTCGTCCCTTTCTCTTCGCCCGCGCCTGATGTTGGCTCCGGCAGCGAGCAGAAACCGCCGGCGCAGGCTTTCATCCTGAATGGAACTTGCGGCAAGCACGAGTTCGTCCGGCACAGAGCTGAGTACGCTGTCCGCTGATTCACCGCCGGCGACGGGCCGGCGCTGGGATCGTTCCGCTGCCACAGTCTTCGGATCGATGCGAAACTCGATGAACGTGATTGCTTTCTGGCCCAGCATGCTATTTAGCCGCGACAGCAACTGACCGCTAAGGGCGACCATCTGCTTCTGCCAGATTGCATCGGAAACGGCAACGATCAGGGTCGTGTGATAGAGACGAAAAGGCGCCGCATGTTGGCACAGGGGCTCACCGGCTGCGCGTCTCCACGCAATTCTGGCAGCCGCCTCGGCGACCTCTTCGTTGTCGCCGGCGACACTTAAGAGTGCGGGCAGGGCCCGGATTAGAGCTTCCATATTAGTTACTGGTTTCCGCTAACCGCTCCAGCCTTTCCGCCAGGAGGCCAGCCGGCGATTTGCAATTGCGCAATGTCACTCTAGAATTGCAAGCCAGATTAACAAGTCAGATTAACAAGCCAGATTTCACTTAGGCCGTCGAGTGTAATGGAAACAGAGCAAGAGCGACAAGCGACTGGGGCCCAGGGCACAACGGGTGGCGACGGCGAGTTGCACATCGAAAGACTGATGCTAGCTTCAGGCAGTCCTCGCCGCGCCGACATTCTTCGCGCTGCCGGTTGGCCTTTCGACATCTGTGCGCCAGACATAGATGAGTCTCGCCGGCCTCAAGAGGATGCTGTCGCCTATGTGGAAAGGCTTGCCCTGGCAAAAGCGAAAGCGGGAGCGGCGCTCAATCCATCGCGAGTAGTGCTTGGGGCTGACACGATAGTGTTAGTCAAAAGTGAAATACTTGGCAAGCCGCGCGATGAAGACGACGCGCGCCGTATGTTGCGCCTGCTATCGGGACGCTACCATGAAGTGATCACCGGCATCGCTCTGGTTCGCCGTGGCGCGCCTGAGCGGGGAGCGGGCAATGAGCGAGTGGGGCATGAGCGGACGAGCGTGCGGTTTGCCTCGATGTCTGAAGACGAAATCGAGTGGTATTTGAAAACCGGGGAAGCAATGGATAAAGCGGGGGCCTACGCAATCCAGGGTCAGGCGGCTCGCTTCATTGAAGAGATTAAGGGTGATTATCTAAACGTTGTCGGCTTGCCAGTGCGATTGCTCTACAAGTTACTGCAGGAGTAACAAGCTTCAGCGCTGCTATGAAAAAGAAGAGGCGGCCATTAGGGCCGCCTCTTCTAAACTTCACTGATGAAGATGCTTAAAGAATTTTGTCCAAACGGGCGCTTAGTTGCGTCGCCAGACTTGCGGTAGGATCCAGTCCGCCAATTGGCCCGCCGGAAACGTTTCCTTGCTTATCAAAGATGACAATCGACGGCAGCTGGTCTACCCCCAGCTTCTTCGAAATTGTGCCGTCCGGGTCACGCAGGACAGTGACCTTGTACTTGCGGGCCAGCGCTCGCAACTGATCATCCGACGCATAGTTTTTCGACTTGGGTGATTCCGAGTCCGTGCTGACCCAGTAAACTGCCACCCCGCGCCCGCTGTAATCGTCGGCGAGTTTCTTGACGCCTTCCAATTGATTGCGCGAGAGCGGCAACCAGGAAGCGCCAAAGGCCAACACCGCAACCTCGCCGTGCAAACTCTCCGCGGTGACAGCCTCGCCGTCAATCGAGCGCAAGGAAAAGTCCGTCGCCTTAGTTTGGGCTTTGGCCGCGCCGGCTAAAACTGTCAGAAATGATAATGCCGCGGCGATAGCAATCGTGCGGCTCTTCGTAATCATTGTCTTCTCCTTCAATCGTCCGGGCTAACGTTCGCTTTCCGGCCTAACCGGTAAATGCTGGCTTAATTTGCCCCAAAACGATGACACCACTCTTTAGATGTGCGCCGAGAGGCTACAGTTGGATCCGGGGCACAAGCGGCTAAACAACCCGGTTCTGCTGCCATTTCCAGGTCCGGAAGCCATCTTCGGATTTCTAACCTTTCAAAGAGGAGCTACCGAAAACCTCCTCGTGCAGCCGGCGGTAATCTTCCCACGTATCCATGTCGCGCGCAACAAAAGGTGAAGACACCGGCAGACGCTGGACTTCAGACCGATGCTCTTCAAAAAAACCCCGGAGACCGCGCTCCGGGTCAAGCCGGAGAAGCTCTTCCCGGAAGCCGAGATCGATCAGGGCAGGATGTCCCCCGAGGCCTTCGAATTCGGGAATGGCGAGTTTGGCACCGTGCTCCCATTGATCGATCAATGCAGTAAGCACTTCAGCGGGAACTCCCGGGTGGTCCACCAGTGCGATCAGGGCAGCTTTTGAGCCTTCCGGCAAATCGCGAATGCCACAGGCGATCGAAGCGCCCATTTCGCTTTCCGGATCCGGATTCAGCGCGAACACGACTTCGAAACTCTTGAGTTGCCGGCGCACCTCTTCAGCGCGATGCCCTACCACGACGACGACCGATTCGATTCCGGCTTCGCGCAGCGTGGCAATACAATGCTCGATGACAGTTCTGTTGCCGAAGGGAAGCAGAGGCTTGAACGCGCCCATGCGCCGCGAGCGTCCGGCGGCCAAAAGTATTGCGGCTACATCCATTTTGGAGTGCGGTGGCAATCCCGATGCATCGGGAGACACCGCGTTGGTTTTCCCTTCGATCAGGCGCACCGCTGAGCAAAGTTGAAAAGCCATCCAAAGCGCCGTCGCCGCTTCGCTCTGCCGGCGCGCTCATAGCCTATTTTGAGCGCAAGTCTTGCAGCGCGCG
>JBDUCF010000010.1:0-19086 GCA_040003545.1 Pyrinomonadaceae bacterium
TATGAGCCGCGCACAATTTGATCAAGCCGCTTGCGATGCCCTGGCTCAGTGTGTCCGAGACATAGAAAAAGATACTGACGCCGAGATCGTCATTATCGTGCGGGGTCGTTCCGGATCCTACCGCCAGGCGGATTACCTGTTCGGCAGCATCCTCGGTTTCGCCGGACTGCTGTTCGTGTTGTTCTCGCCTTTCAACTTTCATCAGTACTGGGTTCCCGTTGACGTAGCCTTGCTTTTCGCCGGCGGCGTTTACCTTTCTTCTCGTCTTGATGGCCTCAGGCGTTTACTGACAACGAAGAAGTTTCGCGCCCTCGCGGCGCGGACGGGGGCCGCAGCAATGTTTTACGAAGCCGGAATCGCCAACACGAATGCCGAGATGGGCGTCCTTGTTTACCTTTCGCTTTTGGAGCGGCGGCTCGAGCTGATTGCCGATCGCGGCGTGCTGAAGGCGGTGCCTGCTCTGGAATGGAACAAGTCGCTCTTCAATCTACGCCAGGCCGGACGCCGCCCTGACTTGAAAGTCCTGAACCAGGCCATGTGTGAACTGGGCGCGCTGCTCGCCAAACACTTACCGGCCACCGGCGAGAACCCGAACGAGCTGCCAGACGTGCCGCGCTTCGAGTTGAAATGACGACGCGACCGCATTGCTATCTCCGGTTTACTCCAGCGCTGCTGGTATTTCTTGCCGCGGCGTTTGCAGCTTGCGCTTTGTTTCCCCCGGAGGCTTGGGCGCGCGTCGGTGGCGGCGGATCTTATGGGGGAGGTGGTGGTCATGGTGGTGGTGGTGGTGGAGCTGGACTTGCCTATCTGATTATTCAAGTAGTTCGCCTGCTGGTTTATCTGACGATTGAGTATCCCGCGATTGGAATCCCCCTCGACATTATTGTCGTTGGCGCGCTCATTTATCGCTTCACGCGCCCGCGGAAGAAAACGGCCGAGGTGTACTCGTCTTCGGTCCTGGGCTTGGCTGCGTCCGGCGCGGGGGCGACTGAGCGGCAGCAGAGTGTGACGCAGCAATTCGATCAACTGCGCCGCTTCGATCCGAATTTTTCTGAGATCATCTTTACGGATTTCTGTTACGCGCTCTATGCCCGCGCGCACGACGCGCGCGGTCAGGGAGAGGCGGTCCTTAAACTGTTATCGCCGTATCTCAGCCAGCCGGCGCGCAACGCGCTCTTGCAGCGCAACCCGCCAAACCTGCAATCGGTTGAAGGAATTATCGTGGGCTCAATGCAGGTGGCGAACGTGTCCGGGCTGGCGACTCCGCAGGTGCAGATTAGCCTGGAGTTTGAAGCAAACTATACGCATATAGTTTCGAGCGATCAGAAGGCAACTAGCGCGCGAAACCAGATGACCTATTACGTACGCGAGCGTTGGGAACTCGAGCGCAAACGCGATGTGCTTTCGCCGCCGCCAGCCCAGGCGACGGCGCTGCATTGCCCGCGCTGCGGAGCGCCGCTCGAGCAGGACAGCATCGGGGCATGCAAGTTCTGCGGCACGAAGATCGACAGCGGCGAGTTTCAATGGTACGTTCGCGCGATTACTCTGGTGAGCAGCGAAGCCAAAGGCCCTTTGCTGACTTCCAACGTCCCGGAAGTGGGCACCGATTACCCAAGCGTTGTGCAACCTGCGTTTGCAAATGTGCGGGCCGCTTTTGAACACCAACATCCCGAGTTTTCCTGGGGCGAATTCCAGGCCCGCTCCCGTTTGATCTTCACTGAGCTTCAGACAGCGTGGTCCACCCTGGAGTGGGAACGCGCTCGACCGCACGAAACGGACAATATTTTCCAGATGCACCTCTACTGGATCGAGGCATATAAGCGGCAGGGCCTGCGCAACGCGCTCGACAATTGCATGCTTACCGCCATGCAGCCGGTGAAAATAAAGCAGGACGCGTTCTACAATGCCATCACGCTCCGCATCTGGGGTGCGGGTTACGATTACACGGTCGACACCGCCGGCCACGTGGTCAGCGGATCGAAAAATAATTTGCGGCGATGGAGCGAGTACTGGACCTTTATTCGTAATGCGCGGGCCCAGCCTTTGCCCACGCGGGCTGACTTGAACTGTCCCAACTGCGGCGCGGCCCTTAAAGTAAACCTGGCCGGCATCTGCGAGTTTTGTGGCGGCAAGATAACTTCCGGTGACTTTGACTGGGTATTATCACGAATCGAGCAGGACGAATCCTATGCCGGCTGACATCTCTTTTGTCGCCTGCGACATCGAAGAAAGCCGCAGTTTCCTATAATCTGATTCGACCATGGAGCTTTTCTCGTGAAGCGTAACCTATTAATCTTTCTACTCGGCTGGTCTCTGTTCGTACCTTTTGGGGCGTGGACTACTCCTGGCATTGCCAGAGCTGTCCAGGCCCCGGGTGCCTCGCGGCAATCGCAAGCTTCTCCACCGGCGCGCCCGGTACAATCCCTGATCGTCAGCCGGCAACTCGCGAATGGTCTGGAAGTGATAATCGTTGAAGACCATTCGGTGCCAATCGTCACTATCGAACTGGCGGTTAGAAACGGTTCATTCACCGAGCCGCCTGAACTGAACGGACTGTCGCATCTCTACGAGCACATGTTCTTCAAGGCAAACCGCGCCATCGCCAATGCTGAAGATTATCTGCAAAAGATCGGACAACTGGGCATCGCCTACAACGGCTCGACTCGCGAAGAGGTGGTCAACTATTACTTTACGACTACGACTCCGAATTTGCGTCCGGCGATGAACTTCATGCGTGACGCGGCTCGCTATCCACTCTTTGACAAAGGCGAGTTTGAGCGGGAACGCGAAGTTGTAATAGGCGAGATTGATCGCAACGAGTCGAACCCTTTCTATTATTTGAACAAGGAGATGAACGATCGTCTCTTTTACAAATATCAGAGCCGCAAGAACCCCTTGGGAAATCGCCAGACTGTCTCGACAGCCACGACGGGGATGATGCGTCTGATTCAGGACCGGTATTATGTGCCGAATAACTCCGCGCTGGTGGTGACGGGTGATGTTCAGCCGGAAGAGATTTTCAAAATGGCGCAGGAGTTTTACGGAGACTGGCCGCGGCGCGAAAAAGATCCCTTTGTTGAATTTCCCCTGGTGGATCATCCAGCCTTGCCCAAAAGCGAGGGCGCACTCGTCAAACAGGATGTGAAGAATGTCGTTATTAACATTGGCTGGCACGGTCCTTCGATTGGCAAAGATAACCCGGCGACTTATGCCGCAGACGTTTTCTCTTTTATTCTGACGCAGCCTAATTCGCGTTTTCAGCGGGCGTTGGTTGATAGTGGCACAGTTAACGCCGTCACCATCGGCTATTACACCCAGCGCAACGTCGGCCCGATTCAGATCCTGGCGCAGACCAGTCCCGACAAAGCGCGCGCCGCAATCCGCGCCATCTATAACGAGGTAGCGCATTTCAATGACAAGGACTATTTCACGGACGACCAGCTGGAAAGCGCCAAAGGCCTGCTTGAGGCTGACGATTTATACTCGCGTGAAAAGCTCAGCGAGTACGCGCACACGCTTTCGTTTTGGTGGTCCTCCACGGGAATAGATTATTTTCGTGGGTACCTGGGAAATCTACGCCGCACTTCGCGCGCCGATATCAGCCGGTACGTCACGACCTACATTCAGGGCAAGCCACACATTGGCGTAGCCTTGATTTCTGAAGAAGCTCAACAGCAGATTCAATTGAAGCCGGAGGAGCTAATCGGACAATGAAGAGAACAGCAAGCAGGCAGTCAGCAGCAGGCGGTACAGAGCGAGCTAACTTCGGTCGTGATTTTAAGCGTTCGGTGGTTGCGCTTCTTCTGGTCGCGGTGCTGGCCGCGACGGCGTCGGTCTTTAATAGCCAGGCGATCGCATTTTCGCAGGAATCGGACAAACCGAAGATCACCCAGCAGGAGAGAGCATCCCAGGAAGCTCCGCAAACTGAAGCCAGTCAATCAGAGGCCGAACGTCGCGCCGCGCTTTCGGCGGCGGCGCTGGTCACGGAGTTTGATGTTAATGGCTTGAAGGTGCTGGTCAAACGCCGCACTGGTAGTCAGACGGTGGCCGGCGGCCTTTTCCTGCGCGGCGGCTCGCGTAACATCACTGCGGAAAACGCCGGAATCGAATCCTTGATGCTGGATGTGGCAAGCGAAGCCAGCGTTAATTATCCTCGCCAGCGAATGCGCACTGAACTGTCGCGCATGGGCACGGTTGTAGGCTCGAGCGAGAACTACGATTACTCCGTACTTTCGTTCACCTCTACCCGTCCAAATTTCGACCGGTCATGGGACATGTTTACGGATATCGCGCTCCACCCGGCCTTTACCAAAGAAGATTTTGAACTGGTAAAGAACCGCCAGCTGTCCGCTTTGCGCGATGATTCGGACGACCCTGACACTTATCTTCAGCGATTGCAGGAACGCGTAGCCTACGCCGGGCATCCTTATCTTAATCGTCCGCAGGGGTCGGTTGAATCCTTGTCCCGTCTGACACTCGAAGACTTGCGCGGTTACCACCTGAAGACTATGGAAACCTCGCGTCTGTTACTGGTGATCGTCGGCGATTTAGATCCCGCCCACTTGCGCCAGAGGATCGCGGCTTCGTTTGGAAAATTGCCACGCGGAAAATACAGTTCAGAGCCCGTGCCCCAGCTTTCGTTCACCGCCGCCACAGTAGAAGTCACCCAACGCGGGCTGCCGACAAATTACGTTCAGGGATTGTTTACGGCGCCGCCACTGACCGCTACCGATATTTATCCAACCCAGGTTGCTTCAAGCATCCTGCGCGACCGCGTCTTCGAAGAGGTGCGCGTCAAGCGCAACCTTTCCTACGCTCCCAATGCATTTCTGGGGAGCCAGGCGGCCAATATCGGCGGCATCTATGTATCGGCTGTCGATGCTAATCAGGCAGTGAGCGTAATGCTAAATGAGATCAGGCGGCTGCAAACGCAACCCATCGATCAAATGGACATTATCGGAGTTGTCTCGCAATACCTGACCAGTTACTACCTGGGGCAGGAGACGAACGCAGCCCAGGCTGCGAACCTGGCTGAATACGAATTGATCGGCGGTGGCTGGAGAAACTCATTCGACACGATCGCGCGCCTGCGCGCGGTAACTCCAGCGGACGTGCAGCGAGTGGCGCAGAAATATATGCGCAACATTCGCTTCGTCGTGCTGGGTGATCCTCGAAAAATCGATAAGAACGTCTTTACGAATCAGGCAGGATAATTCAATAGTTCGCGGCCTTCAGCGGAGCATAGCTCACTCGCTATCTCGCGATCTCGGCCTGCAACTTCTTGTTCAAGTCGGTATCCAACGGCTCGAGCTTCCGGCTTTGGGCCAGCGCCGCAGCGCGGTCACCGAGTTCCAAATAAGTCATGCCGAGGTTGTAATAGGCTTCCGCCATGTCGGGACGCAAACGCGCGGCTTGCTGGTAGGATTCGACAGCTTCATTGAATCTGCTGGCGTCAAAATACGCGTCACCCAAACGATTGTAGGCCTCGGCGGAGCCGGGCCGGAGTTGCAACGCCCGCTTATAGGCCCGAATGGCTTCTTCGTGCTTGCCTTGCTTCACTTTGCAAAAGCCCACCTCGACCCAGGCTTCGGCGCGCCGGGGATTTTTGTTTACTACGTTTTCGAAACACGCGAGGGCGCTTTCATAGTTGCCCAGCCAAAGCGAATCAAGCCCGTTGCGATACCATACTTCGGCCAGGGCTTCTGATTGCTGCGGCGATCGATTTCCTTTCGCCAGATCAGCGAAACTCGACGCACGTTCCGGAAGGGCGCCAAAGCGCGTTGACGAGAGGGCGAGGTTTATGTTTTGCCCGTTGGTGACTTTGACCGTAACGATGCCGACGACCTCCCCTTTCATATTGAACAGCGGGCTGCCGCTATTGCCATGGGAGATGGGAACGGTGACCTGAATGATTTTTCCCAGGTTCGGGACGTCACGAATTGCGGAAACGATACCATTGCTCACCGAGCCTTCCAGCCGCAAAGGGTTTCCAATTACAAAAACCGTTTCGCCTTCGTCCGGCAGGATGGTGCCCAGGGTCACCGGATGCGATCGTTCAAGCGGAACATCGACGCTGAGCAGGGCGAGATCGGCTTCTTCATCCGTGCCGAGCAGTCCGGTAACTGCGTAGTATCTTCCTTTGCCCTCGAGGGTCTTAATCTCAGCGCGCTGAGCGCCGCGAACGACATGCAGGTTCGTTAGCACCTGGCCCGGACGCAGGAAAAACCCGCTGCCGCTAATCAGGGCCTCGCCTTTCGCGTCGTAAGTTGTAACTGAGACCACTGAGGGTTTGACCCGTCTGACCAGATCGGGAAGCGCTTCCTGTGCTGTGACAACTGTGGCCGCGCCGACGAATAGCACAACCAGCAGCAATTGGGGGAAATTGCGTTTGAGCATGACTTAATTCGTTTCTTTGTTGTGGGCTCGAAAGGGTTCCGCGTAGCGTTAGCAGCCCGATTGATGTGGTCCCGTCGCGCTCGGTCGGCGGAAGTTTACTGCGGTTGGATTGAACTTGATCCGGAAAAGGCTCCGAGTCCAAATTCGCTGTCGAGAGGACTCGGCATTAGAAGAGGCGTCACCGGTCTGCCGAGCCTTTGGACATGTTTACACGAATAATCCAAAGAGGCAACACTTTTGACACATTTGGCCCATGGATCGCCTTTTTACTGAGGCACCGAAAAGAAAAGGCCGCCTCGATTTCTCGAGGCAGCCTCTTCGCAAAACCCAAAGGACTGGGACGGGGTTACTTGATTATGGTGGCGTAGATTGGCCCGCTCGGCTGCTGCGGATCGTTCGCGTCTTCAAGAGTAACGAAGAGGCCAAAGTCCGGCAACGAAGTCTCAGTTTGAATTTGGGCTTCATTGCGCTTGCCGGTATTAATCACCTGGCCCAGGCGAGAGAACGTGTTGTCGGGACCTACCGCCCACAGCACCAGACGTTTTCCGGCCGGCGCTCGCTTTAAGCTGTGGAAACGCAACTTGATCGACGTGGCGCCATCGTGTCTGGGTTCGATAAAGATGTTCGCACGCGAATTTCCGATGGACGGAAAATTGACGCGCACTTTGGTATCCGTACCCTGACGGAATCCGGGTATGTTCAGCAGCGGCACGTTGTAGGCAGAGGTCGTGGGCGTTGACATTGCGGCCACCCGCTCACCTACCGCCGCGCCGTCCCTTTCACCATGACTGGCCAGCGGAATGATTGCCAGACCAGCCGGCACAGCACTACGGAAAATGACTGGCGAATCCGACGTGAAGGCCGTCAGATTGCTTTCCGGCGACGCTATGATCATAAACTTATTTAGTGACAGCGGATTCGTCGTCACGAATGTCCCAACTCCATTTTCAATGCTCAGCGGTCCCAGCAAAGTAGTTGCGCCGGTCGGATCCACTGCATAGAGATTCAAGTTGGCCATATTGGCGGGAATGCCGGTCAGGTTCACTCTGACAGTTGTACCGTCAGGATTGCGCAGAATGGTGGCGCGACCAGTGGCGCCGGTAATGGTAGTAGTCGGCGTTAAATCAACTACGACTTCTTTACCTACCGGATACTCGACCACAGTCCACGTGCCGTCAGGATTTTGCACTGACTTGGTTACGGTGGTCGTCGTGGTAGTTTTCGTCTGTTGCCCGAAAGTCAGGGCAGCTACCGAGAGCGAAAGAACGATCGCTCCCAGAATGGAAATCAGTTTTTTAGTCATAAGTCTTTCTCCTCCTTAAGGAATTTAATGTCTGCGTTATAGGGGGATTGAGTACGATTTGAGTTAAGGTGAACCTAACTCGCAACCTACATGCCACCCGGAAAGGACGCCGGCTGTGCTAGAGAATCAGGTTTTAGCGTGGAAAATGGGTAGAAAAGGCGAAGGGTTCCGATACAGGCGTGTATCGCTGTGTTTCGGGGTGCGAGAGTCGTTGGATTGCCTACGAGACGGCATCGATTTGCGAAAAAGATGAGTGTTTAGTGCTTGACGCGATAGGAAACTTCCAAATAGCGCCTTTAAGGACCTGGGTATCAACCAGCCCCAGAGCAATCTGATGCTTCATCTCATGGAAGAGCGGAGCGCAGGATTCAATAGCGGTGGAGTTCAATGATCGCCTTCAGCACGTCAGCGGCCTGCGGCAGGATGGCATCTTCAAGTTGTGGCGCGTAGGCCACGAAGGTGTCGAGCGCCGCGACGCGCCGGACCGGCGCATCGATGTACTCGAAGAGCTCGTCCGAGATGCGGGCGGCGATTTCCGCGCCATAACCAAACGACATAGTGTCTTCGTGGGCAACGATGACGCGGGAAGTCTTCTTCACCGTCTCAACAATCGCGTCCCAATCGTAAGGGTTCAGGCTGCGCAGGTCGACGATCTCGACGCTGATCCCCTGCTGCTCGGCTTTCTTTGCGGCCACCACTGAGCGCTGCACCAGGGCGCCATAAGTAATGATTGAAAGATCAGTTCCTTGGAGAACTGTCTTCGCCTTGCCGAAAGGAATCATGAAATCGTCGGGCGGGTATGGCGACTTGTTGTAGGTCTGGCGATAGAGGTGCTTGTGCTCGAGAAATAAGACCGGATCGTCACAGCGGATCGCAGTGCGCAAGAGTCCATTCGCATCCAGTGCCGTTGCCGGATAGACAACGCGCAGCCCGGGAATGTGCGTGAAAAGAGAAACGCCCGATTGGGAGTGGTAAATCGCTCCGCCTTTCAGATAGCCGCCGATAGGCACGCGCATCACAATGGGCGCCGCGAATTCATTGCCGGAGCGCCAGCGCATCAGCGCCAGCTCATTGCGAATCTGATGATAAGCGGGCCAGATGTAGTCGAAGAACTGAATCTCTACCACAGGCTTCAAGCCGCGCGTGGCCATGCCGATGGCGCGTCCGACAATATTCGCTTCGGCCAAAGGCGAATTAAATACGCGGGCGCTGCCGAAATTCCGCTGCAGATTTGCCGTGACTTTGAATACGCCACCCTTGCCCTTTACTTTGTCGAGGTTCTGCTCGCGCGAGCAATCAGCCACGTCCTCCCCAAAGACGATGATGCGAGGGTTTCGCTTCATCTCGGTTTGCAGACAACGATTGATCAGGTCAACCATCGTGCTGGGATTGCCGGACAATTCGGCGCCTTCTTCCCTGTCAAACTCTTTCGAGGTCGGATCGATCCTTGGGGAGTACACAAACTTAGTGGCCGTGTTCGGCGCCGGTTGCGGACTGGCAAGTGCCAGGTCGGTTGCCTCAACGATCTCGCGATCAACTTCGTCCTTCAGTTGTTGCAGCCGGTCCTGTGCAAGAATTCCCTCCTGTACCAGCACAGCGCCGAAGCGCTTAATCGGATCGCGCTCGGCGTCCGACGTTCGTTCTTCATCGGGACGGTAAAGCTTCTCATCATCTGAAAGCGAGTGTGAATAAGGACGAATCACTTTGGCGTGAACGAAGGAGGGCCCTTTGCCTTTGCGGCAATTCGCGACCGCGCGGCTCATGGTGGCGAAAGACTCGATCGCGTCTGTGCCATCGCAGCGCTGCATGTAAAGGTTGGGAAAGCCCGAAATCAGTTTGGAAACGTCGCCGCCGGCGGTCTGCACTTCCACGGGAACGCTGATCGCGTAACCATTGTCTTCGAGCAGGAACACGACCGGCAGTTTCAGATTGCAAGCGGTGTTCAGCGCTTCCCAAAACTCGCCTTCGCTTGACGTGCCATCGCCCAGCGAAACGTAGACGACTTCATCGGCATGAAATCTCTTGATGCGTCCTTTTAGCTCTTTGATCAGTTTGAAGCGGAAGTTAGCTTCAGCACAGCCGACGGCCTGCAAAAGCTGAGTGCCGGTGGGCGAGGATTGCGAGACAATGTTCAGTTTCCTGTGACCCCAGTGGGAAGGCATCTGCCGGCCGTGCGAGTTGGGATCTTTCTCGGCGCCGACTGCTGATAACAACTGCTCGAGCGGAGTCATACCGAGCTGCAGACAAAGCGCCCGGTCACGGTAATAAGGATAGAACCAGTCGTAGCCGGGTTTCAGCACCATGCCCGCGGCCGCCAGAATAGCTTCATGTCCCGCGCCGCTAATTTGAAAAAAGATCTTATTCTGACCCTTCAACTGAATTTCTTTATCGTCCAACCGCCGGGACAAGTACATCGTGCGATAGAGAGCAATCATCTGTTCACGATCCGGGCGGATTTCTGTTTTTGGCGCAGTTGGTTTGGGGACAGGCTTTGGTCGTAGATCAGCGGACTTCACCACTGGCGAGGGGGCCGGTGCGACCGACTGCGCGCTTTCGGTTTTCTTAACCAGTCTTAAGACTTTCGTATCACTCATGATGATTGAACGCCTCAGCTGTGTAGCGGAGAAATGTCTATGACCGTTTCTGCTATTAACAGCGCGCGCCTACGCCACCGGGAATTCACTCTCTAGAATCGTCTTATATTCTTCTACCATCCCTGGGTGTCCGTGTGCCGTCGCCGCTGTGATGCCGCGTTGATAAGTTTCGCGCGCTTCCTCGCGCCGGCCCATGCTCTCGTAGGCTCGCGCGAGCATACCGTAGGCATTGCCCTCGTCGTCGCCTTGCTCAAGATAGCTTTTCAATGTGGCAATCATTTCCGCATGGTTCCCCGCCTTTTCGTATTCCTTCGCCAGTCCGAACAGCACACTGGTATTTGCCGGGTCGCCCAGGAGCATCTGTTTGAAAATGTCGATTCTGGATGTAGACATAGGCTTCAGAGCGAACCGGCGAATTCCTGGCACCCGGTAAGACGGACTTCACTTTCCACTGATAATCAACTTCGCGATCGTCTGCAACTGCATGTTCGAGGTGCCTTCATAGATAGCCCCGATTTTTGAATCGCGCCAGTACTTCTCAACCGGATAGTCTTTTACAAAGCCGTAGCCGCCATAAAGCTCGATCGCTTTCGAAGCTATACGCTCAGCGGCGCGCGACGAATAGAGCTTGGCCATCGCGGCTTCTTTGACAAAGTTCTGGCCGCCGTCTTTCAAGCGCGCTGCGTTGTAAACCATCAAACGCGCGGCCTCCAGGTCGGTGGCCATCTCCGCAAGCTGGAATTGCACGCCTTGAAATTCGTTAATTGATTTGCCGAATTGCTGTCGTTCGCCGGTGTAGGAAAGCGCCGCCTCCAACGCCCCGCGCGCAATACCCACCATTTGGGCCCCGATGCCGATGCGGCCTTCGTTCAGGGTTTCAATTGAAACCTTGTAGCCCTTACCCATTTCGCCCAGGACATTCTCTTTCGGCACGCGACAATCTTCAAAAATCAACTCAGTCGTTGATGAAGCACGTATGCCGAGTTTGTTTTCTTTCTTGCCTACCGAGAAGCCGGCAAAGTTTTTCTCGACGATAAATGCTGTGATGCCGCGATATCCTGCCTCCGGATTCGCGTTCGCAAAGACGATGAAAATCTCGGCTTCGATGCCGTTCGTGATCCAGAGTTTGCGGCCAGTCAACAGATAATGGTCGCCGTTTTCGACGGCTCGCGTCTGCATGGCAAAAGCATCCGACCCTGATCCGGCCTCGCTCAGCGCGTACGCGCCCACGCGCTCGGCGGCAAGCTGCGGCAGGTACTTCTTCCTCTGATCCGGACTGCCCCAACGCACCAGTGCGTTGTTCACCAGCGTGTTCTGTACGTCTACCAGCACGCCGACGGAGGCATCGACGCGCGACAACTCTTCGACAGCAGTTATGGCGTTAAAGAACGAACCGCCCGCGCCACCATATTCTTCCGGCGTCTCGATGCCCATCAATCCCAGCTCGAAGCATTGTTTGATGAGCGCGGGATCGAGTTTCCCCTGCTCGTCCATTTGCTCCACGCGTTTGCGCAACTCGCCTTCGGCGAATTCGCGTACACTGGCACGAAACATCTGCTCGTCTTCCGAAAGCGTGGTTAAGGGACGCGCTACCTGGTCCACGGTTGTCATTTGGCTTTGACTCATCTCCGCCTGCCTGAACTGATTTATCTAAGCCCGTAAGATAGCATCATAATCAAGGCAAAAGTAAAAAGGCAAAAGTAAACAGGCCAAGCAACGCCGCTATCTTCATTCCGTGAACAATGTTCAATAAAAAGGCGGTTGAATTCACATCCCGAACGGGTGCGCCTCATGACACCTGGCGCATTTACATTGCGTGGATGTGATAACCAACTCGCCCAATCGTTCCACCTGGCTGAACAATGGAAAGGGTATGCGGGTTGCTAAGATTTTGAGATCGGCTGCCGTATGGCTTATCTTCGATTTACAAAGACGACGAGGGATTTACAAAGACGATGAGGTTTAGCGATTGAACCAGACAGGTAACATCAGCCCGACGAAGCCGGGCGCCGGCGACAGGTCACGCTCAAAGAAGTTCACGCCCATTGGGATCATCTTCACGCTCGCGGGTGTGCTTCTTTTCGCATATTTTGTGAAGAGAGCGGGCGTCGGCTCAGTCCTGGATGGAATCAAGAGGCTGGGCGCCGGATTTCTGATCGTACTGGCCATTTCAGCCGTGCGACATATCGCTCGCTCCCTGGCCTGGATGAAGTGCTTCGAAGAACCGGATCGGCTTGGATTTCGTGACGCCTTTAGAGCGCGCCTGATGGGCGACGCCCTGGGCAACATCGTGCCGTTCGCCAGCATGTTCGTATCCGAACCGTCTAAGCCTGCACTAATACGCGACCGCGTGCCCCTGATGGCCGGACTCTCGGCGATTGCGATTGAGAATATTTTTTACAGCCTCTCCGTGGCGGTTTTTATTTTTTCCGGGATGACGGCATTGTTACTTACCTTTCATTTGCCGAAGGCCCTGAGGTTCGCGAGTATAGGCGGCCTCATCTTTATCTTCCTGCTTATCTCGGGCGCGACCATTGTTATTCGTAAACAATGGAAGTTTTTGAGTGGCGCGCTGGAATATGTCTACGGACGCGGCGTCGCGCGTCGCTGGCTGGAGACGGGGCGCGCGCGCGTCAGCACATTCGAAGATCGAATCTATGGCTTTTACGAACGCAATCGCTCGCGTTTCCTGCTGATTCTGATACTCGAAACGTGTTTTCATTTGGCCGGAGTGTTGGAAATCTACGTGACGCTTTCCTTCATCAGCTTCGCCCTGGCGCCCACGTTTTTCACCGCGTTCATACTGGAGTCGGTTAATCGCGTCATCAATGTTGTTTTCAAGTTCGTGCCGATGCGCATGGGCGTTGATGAATTCGGCACGGGCAAGGTTTCCGGAATCCTGAAGTTTGCTGAAACGACCGGCGTGACCCTGGCGATAGTCCGCAAGGGCCGGGATCTATTTTGGACAGCCGTTGGTGTCGCTTTTCTCCTGCATCGAGGAATATCATTGCGCGGTGCTGCCCGTGATGCAGAGGCAGCGATTGCGAAAGAAGCGGAAAAGTCAGCCGCCGCTCTTCCTCAAGTGCGGACAAATGAATCCGGCTAGGCCTGAGTCACTCGTAAGATCACTGGGGGTAGAAGATCCATCTTGGCACAGCAGGTTGAAATAGGAACGGCGCGGGGAAAGGTAGTATCGCCGCGTTTGATAAGGTCGCGAGGTCTGCCCCTGACTCTCGAACGCAGCCTGGTGTTGATTCTGGCGGGGATAGTGGTACTGGGATTGGGCTTGCGCCTGCGGGGGCTGGGCGGCATTGGCCTCGCTGAAGACGAAGTGAACAAGATCGAAGCAGTGCGTGCTTACGAACACGGCGACTTGCGTCCCAACGCCGAGCATCCAATGCTGATGAAGTCGCTGATCTACCTTTCGATACAAGCCACGCGAGCGTGGCAGGCTGTGACCGGTGATGTTGTTAGCGAGGAAGCTACTGTCAGACTACCGAATGTTGTTTTCGGCGCACTCACCGCGATACCGCTCTTTCTTTTGACCGCGGCTTTCTTCGATCGCCGTACCGGGTTGCTGGCGGCCACTCTCTGGTCCTTCGGCATTAACGCCATAACGTACAATCGCATCGCAAAGGAAGACACCTTACTCGTGTTCTTCCTGCTCTTTGCGTTCTATTTCTATCTCCTTGCCAAGCAAACCGACGGGCACGATACAAAACTAAAACGCAGGCTTTACGGCTTCAGCGGCGTTTCATTCGGATTGATGATGGCGTCGAAGTACTTTCCCCACTATTTCGGGTTGAATGCGCTCTACCACCATTACTTTCATGTTCGAAAACCGGAAACCGGCGAGCCGCCGGGAGGGGTGCACCCGATTTATTACCTGATGCTGGCGGTTGCTTTCCTCGTGGCCAATCCCGCGGTGCTGCTGCCCCACACCTGGGAATACTTTAACGCTTATGCCAGCGAACAGATGCTGAAGCACAACGGCTACCTCATGGGCGCGCATCTTTACAAGAACAATATGGCGAGCACGCCTTTCGCGGGAACACCCGTCTACTTTTACGCGCTGTTTCTGGCCATCAAAGTGCCTTTAAGTGTGCTGGCCGCTGCCCTGCTGGGATTGGGAGTTTCTGTCCGTCGTTGGCGAGACCCGGGCCACGCTTTCGTGCTTTTCATGCTTTTCTTCTGGCTAATTCCTTATTCACTGATTGGAGCGAAATGGCTTCGTTACACCCTGTCGCTGATGCCATTCGTGTACATGATCGCTGCGGTCGGCATAGTTTTTGTCATGAACTGGTGTAGTGCTCTCGTAAAAAAGAACGGCGCTGAGCGCGTGCTGCAGTTTACTGCAATTGCCGTGGTGGTAGTTGCATTTGTAGTATTGCCCGCCTGGACTGCGTATGCCAACGGACCGCATTACGCTCTTTACACCAATGCGCTCGCAGTCGGCCGGGCGGGTTACTATTTTCCGCATGACGAGTTTTATGACGACGGTTTGCGCGAAGCGATCCACTACGTATGCGATACAGCGCCGAAAGGCGCGCTAATCGTAAATGAGACTCCCGGCGTAGTGCGCTATTATTTGGAGAAATACGGCCGCACCGATCTGCAATCGCGGGTATTATCGGATCCCCAGTTCATGCTTACTGGCGACGAGCCTGCGGCTTTTGTAATTTTCCAGTCGGGCCGAACGTATTTTGAGAATCAGGAAGAGATGAAAGCAGTACGCTTTCGTTATCGACTTGTTCACACCGTCAGCGTTCAGGGCCACACCGCCGCTGAAGTTTATGCCAGTAATGGCAAAGTAACGGCCCAACCGGCCGCTCAGTAAAGTTTATTTCCGATTCCGGCGAAACTTATTATGAACAAGACAAGGCCTGCGCGATTGAAATTCGGGCTTCCGGCGTCTGCTTTGATCGCGCTGATATGCGTTCTCACTTTCTTAACAGGATCTCGTCACGCTGCCGCGCAGGCGCAAGTCACTCGCGCCCATATCGAGATTCTCCAGACCACCGATCTACACGGAAACATCTACCCGGTTGATTACTACACCAACAAGCCGGACGCCCGCGGACTGGCGAAAGCGGCGACCATAATCAAGCAGGCGCGCAAAGATAATCCCAATCTGCTCCTGCTCGATTCCGGCGACACTATCCAGGGCACACCGCTGGTTTACTACCACAATAAAAGGAACAACGCTCCGCCGGATCCGATGATGCTGGTGATGAACGCGTTGAAGTATGACTCCATGGCGGTCGGTAACCACGACTACAACTTCGGATTGAAAGTACACGAGAAAGCGCGTAGCGAAGCAAAGTTTCCCTGGCTTTCCGCTAACACCTACAACACCGGAACTGATCAGACGCATCACGCGCCCTACATCATCAAAGAAGTCAACGGAGTTCGCATCGGCGTGTTGGGCCTGACCACTCCTGGAATTCCCAATTGGGAAAACGTCGAGAACTATGCTGGTCTCGAGTTTCACGAGACGGTGAGCGAAGCGAAGAAGTGGGTGACGGTTCTGCGGGACGTGGAAAAAGTTGACGTCGTCGTTATCACGATGCACATGGGAATCGAAGAAGATCTGCGCACAGGCAAGCTGAATCCGGCGCAGGTGCCCAACGAGAATGCCGCGGTGGCGATTGCCAGGCAGGTGCCGGGCGTTGACGTGATCCTAATGGGCCACACGCATCGCGATGTTCCTTCGCTTTACCTTAACGGAGTGGTGCTGGCGCAGGCGGACAAATGGGCCCGGCGCGTCGCCCGCGTTGACCTGTACCTGGAAAGGCAGGAAGGAAAGCGCTGGCACATCATGGGAAAGTCAGCCTATACGATTCCGGTTACGGATAAGACCGAACCTGATGCGGAAATAATGAAGCTGGCGGAGCCTTACGATCGCGAGACCCAGGCGTGGCTGGGTCGCGTCATTGGCAAATCGTCCGTAGACTTGACTGCGAAAGAAGCCAGCTTCGGCGACACTCCAATCCTCGATCTGATTCAGCGCGTGCAGTTGGAGGCAGGCAAAGCCGACGTTTCCATGGTGGCTAATTTCAACTCTGACGCGCGCATCGCCAGGGGCGCTGTAACCGTACGAGATATCGCCGGGCTTTACGTTTACGAGAACACACTGGTGACGCTGGAGCTGACTGGCCAGCAATTGAAGGATGCGCTGGAGCACTCAGCGCATTATTTTAAGGAGTATCAACCGGGAAAGAGCTTGCGCGAGCTGGTGGATGATCGCATTCCCAGTTACGACTTTGATGTAGCCCAGGGCGTCACTTACGAGATCGATCTGACCAAGCCGTTTGGCCAGCGCATTCAGAATTTGAAGTTTAAGGGCCAGCCATTGAATCCGGCGCAGAAACTGCGCGTGGTCACAAATAACTATCGCGTCAATGGCGGCGGTAATTACACCATGTACAAAGGCGCGCCGGTCGTTTATCGATCGAGCGAAGAAATACGCGAGCTGATAATTAATTGGGTCGAACGCAATAAATCAATACCCACTACCGCAGATAACAACTGGCGCATCATTCCCGCGCCGTAGAACAGGCATTTCTGTCTGTTCCAGCTGTGTTACCAGTGCAAACCGAACAGGTACCATCATCTGACAATGAACTTCTCCGGGCGGTGGCGCGCGGCGACGAAAGTGCGCTCGCCGGCATTTATGACCGATATCGCCTAATCCTCTTCGGCCTTATCGTGCGTATATTGCATAGCCGCGAAGAAGCGGAAGACGTTTTACAAGAGGTGTTCCTGCAGGTGTGGCGGCGCGCCGCAGATTTTGATGAAGCCCGGGGGCGTGCTTTTACATGGCTGGTAACGGTGGCCCGGAGCCGCGCCCTCGATCGTTTACGGGCACTCGGTTCCAGAGCCCGGTTGGCGGAAGCGGCGCCGGTTCCCCAGCAGGTGGGCGACGCTGCTGAAGAAGCCTTTCAATCAGAGCAGGCCGAGGTAGTAAGGCGTGCACTGGCCGAAATCCCTGCCGATCAGCGACAGGCATTGTTGCTGGCCTATTTCGAAGGACTCACCCAGATGGAAATCGCGGCACGTCTGGGAGCCCCGCTGGGTACAGTGAAAACACGCATGCGAGCCGGAATGATTAGATTGCGCAAGATACTCCAGGAGCATGGCCACACGCTCCACTGAATCGCGTATGAAGACAGCAGGGTCGTGTCCTTAAGGTTATGATCCACGAAGACTATAAGCAGATGCTGGCGTTGCAGGCGCTGGAGGCGCTGGAAGAGGGGGACGGGCCCGAGCTGGATCTCCACCTCGCGACGTGCGTCGAATGTCGCATGGAACTCAGCGAGTTGCGTGAAGCCGCGAGCCTGCTGGCCTTTGCTGCTACAGAAATTGAACCGCCGGCCGCTTTGCGTTCGCGAATTCTGGAGAGCGTGCGCCCACAGAGCTCTTCCCACGCAGCAAATGTCGATCGCACGGCAAATTTCGATCGCGCGGCAGGTTTCGATCGACAGCCCGAAGCGAAGTCGAGCCTGATTCCGCTGGCTTCGCGACCAGGCCGGCACTGGAGTTTCGCGCAAGGGTTTGCCGCTCTGGCGGCCGCGCTTGCCTTCGTCGCGTTGCTTGCTTCGCTGTTCGTTCTTTGGAATCGCAACGCCGCATTGCATCGAGAGATTGCGCAGCTCGAAAATCAGGCCGCAGGACAACAGCGGATTTTGGCTCATGAACGTGAAGCCGTGGCTTTGCTAACGGCTCAGGATGCTGCGAAGCAGGAGTTGGCCGGCACGCCTATGGCCCAGAAAGCGCATGCCATGCTGGCTTATGATCGCCAGACCGGCCGCGCGATGCTCATGGTCGAAGGCTTGCCCGCAGCCCCGGCGGATAAAGGTTATCAACTCTGGTTTATCGCTAACGGACATCCAATGCCCGGAAAGGTTTTCACCATTGACGCGTCAGGCAAGGCAATGATGTCCGACCAGGTTCCCGCAGAGGCGCGACAGCATGCCGTTTTTGCCGTGACTTTGGAACCCAGAAATGGCGTCAGCGCTCCCACCGGCGACATCTATCTGCGAAGCCCGGCATCGTGAATCACGTGGCACGGACCTCAGTCTGTGTATCCGGCAACAAAACCCCCGCATGAAAATGGAGCGCTTAAAATCCAACCCACCCTTCTAAGCGTAAATAAGACATTTGAAACCCATCCGATTCGGTTCGTTCAATAATTAAAAGGAGAATGACTAATGCAGATAATCAAACGGCTCTCGTTAGGCTTGTCCCTCCTGGCAGTGTTGGCTGCAACGGCTGCTGCCCAGGACTCCATGATGAAAAGTAGCCAAACCACAGAGAAGTCCCTTTACCAAAGACTCGGCGGATATGATGCGGTCGCGGCGGTCGTGGACGATTTTGTTGGGCGGCTGGTTTCCGACAAACAATTCGCGCCCTTTTTCCAGGGGCACAGTACTGATTCGTTAAAGCGAATTCGGCAGCACATCGTGGACCAGTTCTGCGCGGCCGCGGGTGGACCGTGCATCTACACCGGCCGTGACATGAAGACGGCACACCGCGGGCTCGGAATCACTGAAGCTCAATGGGAGGTCGCAGCGAAGCACCTGGTGGCCACACTGGATAAATTCAAAGTGCCGGCAAAAGAGAAGGATGATCTACTGGCCTTTGTTACGAGTCTTAAGAAAGACATCGTTGAAAAGTAACCCGCTCAAGATATTTCAAGGGGTGGCGAGGCCTTAATCCGTCTGGATAGGGCGGCAGGCGCCGTCTGAGGTTTACCCCGGAAGTTCATTGAGGCATCCCACATTAACCGTCCCG
>JBDUCF010000189.1:0-5636 GCA_040003545.1 Pyrinomonadaceae bacterium
CGATAGTCTCAGCAACACGCAGTACGTGGACACGCTGATAGCGCATACCGGAGTGGCCTACCCGAACCGGAATCAAATGATTACGGATCTGAACACTTCGACGAAGACGCGGGCGCAGGTGCTGGGAGATATAGTGGACGCCTCGCAATTCGTACAGAACGCGGCGACGTTCAACCGGGCCTTTGTGCTGGCGGAATACTTTGAGTACCTGCGGCGCAATCCGGACACGCCCGGACTGAACGGTTGGGTTAACTTCCTGAACAATAACCCGGGGGCCTTCCGCACGATGGTCAACGGGTTCGTGAACTCGATCGAGTACCGCAAGCGCTTCGGCACGCCCTAGCTTCGGCAGTAGCCCCGGCCGTCAGGGAGGGCACAGAAAAAAAGACAAGCGGAAAGGGGAATGGGCAAGATTATCCAAGTTACTGTCGTAATCAGCGCCATGGCGGATTCGCGCCGCAGTTGCTGACGATTACGGGTACAGACCGGGCGATTGCGTTCTCGTCGCCGATCATGGTGACCGAACCGTTTACGTTGCAGGGAAATAACAATTTCAGTGCCGATCACCGCACGCACATAATGCTGTTTGCACTCCATGCGCAATTGAGGCCGGGCGAAACTGCGTCAGCCGTTACCGCTGAAGCCGAGGTGGCGGGCACAGTTGTGCCGCTGATTGTTGAATCAGTCACCACCGTGCCGAACTTCGATTGGCTGACACAACTCGTGGTCAAGTTCCCCGACGGCTTCTCGTTCGGTGGAGGCGGACCACACGAAGCGAAGATTCACATTACGTTGCGGGGCCAAACCAGTAATCAAGCTGTAATCATTATTGTGCCTGCGCCATAAGAGGCCGACCACTACCAAAGTCTTGCGACGCGGTTTTGGAACAGTAGTAGTGCCCTAATTTTAGATTTCTCTGTGTTCCTCTGCGGAGCCTCGCGCCCTCTGCGATTAATAAAAGCAGTAACCGCAGAGATTCCAGAGGAAAGCGCACAGTACACAGAGGACTTCAAATTAGGTCACTACCGGAACAGTTGCTGAGGGTATCAAATTGATGCGGGATAGATCATTCGGCAGGTGAATTGTCGGGATTTTGGCGATGGTACTCAGCCTGACCGCTCCAATCTCTACTTCGGCGCAAGACAAGAAGGACAACTTAACTGCTACCAGCGCGGCTGAGGGAACTGAGCCAGTCGCGGCGCGCTCTGATGCTCGCCCTGCGTCCTCAGCAACCAATTCCGCCAAGTCAAACAATCCGCCGCCGCCCGTTGCTTCCTACAACTGGACAGGTGGCTACGTCGGTGCCCACGCTGGCTGGGGCTGGGGTCGAGCCGATACGACTTTTACGCCGCTGCCCAACGCTACGCAGTTTATTGATATGAAGCCGACAACCTTAAGTCCGAATCCGAGTGGGTTTCTGGGCGGGGCCCAAGCCGGCTATAACTGGCAAACGGGACGCTTCGTTATCGGCGCCGAGGCAGACTTATCCTCCAAACTAGGTGGAACCGCCAGAGTGTCGCCGATCATCATGAACAACGGCAGTTCGTTTCCTGGCGCCGGGTTCCTGATTGCGAATCAAGAGATAAAATGCTTTGGGACGATACGCCCGCGCGCCGGGATACCTTTGACCGGATATTAATCTATGGCACTGGTGGCCTGGCTTATGGCCGCGTGAACAATTCAGCCAACTCAGACTTCCGGCCGGGCGTGCCGACTTCCATATTGTTCTTCCAATATCCGGCGTCGTTAAGCACTACGAAAACAGGATGGACCGTCGGGGGCGGCGGCGAAGTCGGACTTAACAAGCACTGGAGTTTGAAGTTCGAGTATCTCTATCTTGATCTGGGCAACCAATCCTTTACTGCCAACCCGGTTCCGGCAAATCCGCCTTTCCAGGTTGCGTACACATGGGAAACAAAGGCGCACACTTTCAACACTGGTCTCAACTTCCGGTTCTAAACTTAACGGTTATGGAGCGCAGGCATTCTTGACTGAGGTTTGCCGGCATCTTTGTCGGGCTTCGTTCGGGGAACCATTGCGATTATCTATTCCACAGCCTGTTCGCCTATATGGTTCTGCTCGTCGAAAAGCATTCTTCATCCCAAAGCTAAAACAGCCTCTCTTTTGAAAGCGTCCCCCAGCTAGACGCAAATCGGGCACTGCAAGCCACGGTATGCGTTGCATGCACGTTGATTTTTCTTGGGCGGTTTTGTAAGTTGTGAAAATAAAGGAGCGGTGATTTAATTCCCCAAGCTGAAAGTTGCGACTTCGGGCCCTCGTGGCCCGCCCCAGGCTTCCGCGAAGATAGGGAGTTGCCACAGTCCGGCATTGCGGGACCGACGCGATGGTTAGTGGAGACAAACCATGAAAACGCTAATGCTCCTTTCGACACTCCTGACGCTTTTTGTTCCCGGTCAGAACCCGGCTCCTGCGGAAACTTCTCCGGTAACGGTGCTCGGCGCCAGGTGGTTTAAGAGTCGGCAGGCAATCGAGAAACCTGACTCCAGCGGAAGCGTACCCGCTGCGGCCATGATACAAGCCAATAAAGCTTGGGAACGAAACCGAAGAGTGGACGCGCCCCGGGCAGGAGAGCCTGATCCAAATGCCGATAGCATGGACGGGCGTAGAGCGGCGATGGAGAAGAACGTGCAGGAATCGCGCGCGCCAAAACCTTCAGATGGCTTTGCGTACAGGGCCAAACTTAAGAACGCGAGCACAAAAACCATAGAGGTGCTTTTCTGGGAATATCAATTCATGCCCTCTGCGAACCCGGCAACGCTCTCGCGTCGCCAGTTCCTTTGTGGCGTCAGTATCAAGCCCCAAAAAGACATTGATGTTCAAGGGTTCAGCTTGTCCGGGCCGGGCGACGTGGTGAATGTGGGAAGCGTGGCCAACGCGCCCGGAAATGGGTTACAGGAAAGGGTTGTGATTAATCGCGTGGAATACGCGGACGGAACCATCTGGCAGCGAAAGGATTGGAATTTCGGTGAAGTGAAGTCAACTGTTGCCCGCGCCGTTCAGGGACCCTGGGCGCCAGGCATGTGCAAAGGCCTTTGAGATTTGCGAGCGAGTTCCAGATTCAAGAAGGACATTATGAAAACTAAATCGCCAACCATAATCGCAGGATTGTTTGTGTTGCTGATCGCCGTCACAGGCATGGCCCAGGAGCGGACGACCGGAAGCATTAAGGGAAAAGTTCGGGTAGAGAAGGGAACGCCGGAAGGAGTTGTAGTGGTGCTGCGCCAGGGCGAACGCGAAATCAGCCGCACTACTGCCGGCAAGAAAGGCGATTTCGTAATTTCACGCATTACGCCGGGAACTTATGGCCTCAGCTTTCGCAAGCCCGGACTTAGCGTCGGATCAATTGACAATATTGAAGTGCGCGCCGGCAAGACGCGCACCCTTGGTGACCGGCTGGTCCTACCGATTGATGAAGGCTCTATCGCTTTCATTCGCGGCAGCGTATTTACCGAGGCAGGCCGTAGCGCACCGGGCGTGCGTGTCGAACTGGCAAGAGTTTTCGGTGATGGCTCTGTAAAAAAGCTGGATGCGCGCGTCACGAATGAGACTGGCCAGTTTGTTTTTCGGCTGATACCTGATGTGGCGACGTATCGGCTGACCTTGAAAGCTGATGGCGCCCAGCCGGCGAGCCAGGATGTGGAAGTGGACGGCGCGGCCGTTTATCGTCGAGCTCTTACCCTTAAACCTGCGACGAATTAAGTTCGCTACCTCTCCAAAATGTCCGAGCGGGAAGAATTCCTGACTGCGCGGCAGCTCGCCGAGATTCTTCAGGTGAGCGAGTCAACCGTGCGCCGCCTGGCGCAGAAGCGCCGCATCCCTTCAGTCCGTCTAACACCTCGCCTGATTCGCTTTCATCTTGATGCCGTGCGCGAAGCGCTTGACGTCCCGCGCGTGCGCGTGCCGGGTGACGAGCGAGTGGACGATTCGCAGATGTCCTTCGAAGATTTGCTTTCCAGCTGACCGGCGTTCGACAAACAACGTTATCGGATTTATTTCGCGGGTCGAGGCAGGCGGGAAAGGTTGACTTCGATCCAGCGGCCATTTTGCTTCACGAACACACGCGGCGGTCTAATAGAAAACCTTTTTCCGAACGCGGGATTCGCAGATAGGAAACGCCGCACGGTCTGGTTGTCCCCGGTGGCGACCCGCCAGCCGTTATCCTCACGAATCAGATACTGCTGCACCACGATTTTCCCTTCGGCCGGTATAGGTCGCAGCACGCTCCCGTACATCACCGTGTCGACGACTGCCAAATTGTTCGAAACGTGCACAGCGCCGATGTCCAAACGATCGAGCTGGTACATGTCGCGCGTTCTCTGCAGGGTGGAGTTGAAGCGTTCGCGCGTGATGCGCGCGCGAGACTTCGAGGGAAGCATTTCGTAAAGCGAGCTGAACTGACCGGCCTTCAATTGATCGAATACTCTTTGAACCACGGCGCGCACGTCGCTTTCCTGCGTGGTGGCGCCTGTCGCTGTCGCGAATGAAACCAGCAACAACAAGGCTACGGCGACGATAACCAACACTGTCGAAGTTCTAAATCTCATCACTATCTTCAGAGTCGTCCACGCCTGTTTCAGTTGCCTCCGCCTCGGCCGTGCTGCGACCCAGTTGGAGGCGAAAACCGACAAACCACGCTACTGCACCCAGAACTCCAAGCACAAAAGCCGCGTCGGTCCTACCACGCCAGAGAGCCATGGCGGACGCAATCAAAAGCAAAAAGGCGAGGATGGTGCAGGCGCGTTCCAAGGGCTGTCGTTATTTGACTGTCAAATGCAGATCCGAATTGATGGCTGCGGGAGCGTAGCAAGTCGAATCGTCGCATGCCTGCACGCGCAGCATCAGTCCGATTACGCGCGCCCCTTTCGCCGCATCGCCGGCAGCTTGCAATGGCAGCTTGATTGCAGCGTCGCTTTCATAGACGGCCAGCGGTTTCTCCGCGAAGCTGAATTTCTTCGCAACGGGCGCGGGATAGAGCGGTTTGCCGCTGGTGATCCCTTTGCTTGGCCCAGCTTCGACCGCAGTCGCGATTAGATAAGGAAAGGTCGGCGGATTCGCGTTGATGTGATAGCCAGACGAGATCGCAATATGCACGACGGCTTGGCTTGAACCGCCGGCCGCGATTTCAAGATCGGACGCGGAGGCTTTTACAACATCCGCAGAGGAAACTTTGCGGGCAATCGCACGCGTAGCCTGCGGGCTCGCATCTGCAGGGAGGTTCGATAGCGTAGCTTGTTTATTGCCGCAGGCCGCAAGAATGAGCGGCAGGCCAAGCATTATTCCTTTGAATTTCATTGTGTACCTTTGGTTATTCCGCGAGTTTGTCTCCATCGGCGTTCTGTCGACCAGTGCGCATGCGCGCCACACGCTTAACGACAAACTTCGTTATCAACGCAACCGGCAAAATAATAAGAACAAGAATTGGCAGCAACGCAATGATAGCTCGGATTAAGAAGAGAATAATGGCTACGGCCACATCGAATCCGTCCGAGAAAGCTGACTTGATGCTGAACCAAAAACCTGCCGCATTAACGATCTGGGTCGGAGGCTGTAAGGTGACGCTTATCGTTGAGAGGCTGGCTTGATTCTCCAGGAAGCGGCGCCGACCCTCCAGTTTT
>JBDUCF010000190.1:0-5635 GCA_040003545.1 Pyrinomonadaceae bacterium
GGGCAGCGGCCCGAGCGGCGGCGCTTCTTCATGACGTAGGCCACGGATCTTTTTCTCATGTGATGGAAAAGGTGCTCGGGTTTCATCATGAAACAATGACGGCTCGCGCTGTTTCCAGCCCGGAAACGGAAATCGGGCAAGTGCTTGGCACTTATTCTGCTGAACTGCCGGCACGCGTCGAATCGATTATCGACGGCACTTTTCGGCCGGCCGCCCTGGCCCAGTTGGTTTCGTCACAACTTGACGTTGATCGCATGGACTATCTGTTGCGCGACTCGTTAATGACCGGCGCGAAGTACGGGCTCTACGATCTCGAGTGGATCGTCAACGCGTTGCAGATTGACGAAGAGGGGGACCGTATCTACGTGGCCGCGCGCGGCGTGTTCGCTGTCGAGGAATATTTGCAGGCGCGGTACTACATGTTCCGGCAGGTCTATTTTCATCGCACACTGCGATCCGCCGAAGCCGTGCTGCGTTCGGCATTGCGACGGGCGCTCAAGTTACTACAGGCCGGCGAAACGATCTGGTACGCGCCCGGTACGGCATTTGAAAAGGTATTAAGAGGTAAGCCCCTGACGCTGATGGAGCATTTGGAGATAGACGATTCGGATGTGATTTTCCACTTGAAGCAATGGCAGCGCGCCGCTGATCCGGTGCTAAGCGATCTAAGCCTCCGCTTTGTCGGCCGCCGTCTATTCAAAGCGATTGATCTCGATATGCCTCAATCTGAACGAGCTGATTTTATCGCTGAAGCGCGCGAGCTGGTCGCGCGCGCAGGCTATGACCCTGACTATTACTTCATAGAAGATCACGCCGGCGATGTGCCCTATTACAATTACTATACGGCCGAAGGCGCCGAGCCAAAAACGCGCATTTACGTCGAAGACGGTTACGCGCATCCGCGAATACGTGAAATCAGTGAAGTAAGCGAAGCCGTGCGCGGGTTGCAGCGCGGTTATCAGCTCCACCGGGTTTGTTTTCCATCCGAAGTGAAGGATGAAGTCTACCGGCTGTATCACGGTGTCACTCCATCCAGAGCGCTGGAAAGTGCCGGTTGAATTACGCTTCGCTGCCGCCAGCCATCTCGCTTGAGCGCAGTGAAGTCACAACAGGAGATCGCCTCATGGCACGCATCGAGCCAGTTGATACGAACAATTTGGAGAGTTCAATCAGGAAAGTTCTTGAGGCCCAGGAGCAGAAGTGGGGCGCGCCGCTACTGAACCATTTGCTGTACGCGCGGCGGCCTTCGATCTTTCGCGGCGCTCGCGCCATGTGGACAGGAATCGAAGCGTCCGGCCTGATCGACAAGAGGTTGCAAACTCTTATCAATCGCCGCATAGCTTCAATAAACGGGTGCGAGTTCTGACAGGACCTCAACGCTGCCGTGGGTAGTGAACTTGGGGTAACGACGGAACAATTTCAGGCGCTGCCAGAGTATTCCACCAGCCCTTTGTTCAGCGAAGAGGAACGGCTTGCAATCGAGTATGCTGACTGCATGACGATCACTGGACGAGAGGTTAGCGATGGGCTTTTTGTTCGCCTCCGGCAACGCTATGACGACGATGCGCTGGTTGAACTCACCGCCCTGATTGCCTGGGAGAACGCTTCCAGCAAATTCAACCGCGCCCTGCGCGTGCCATCACAAGAGCTTTGGAAAAAATCTTAATGGCTGATGGGGCTCCTTTGTTCCGCGCAAAGGCGCTAAGAAGTGAAGAGCGAAAGGCGCAAAAGCTTATCAGGTGCATCTTTCTTGCGGCTTCGCTCCTTCTTCTTAGCAACTTCGCGCGAAACTGATTTAGGGAGGTTGGCTTTCGCCGCTCACGTTCATGAAACTTTGCACATTGTTCATAATTGCAGTTGCCTTTCTTTTGTCAACGCCAAATCTGTTGGCCCAAACAACAGAAAGAGCGCCGCGCATAGCAGTGCTCGACTTTGGAAACTCCGCTCTCGGCAGGCAGGCCGCTGATGATCTTTATGCGGCACTTAACTCAGAAAAGAAATTGTCTTTGCTGGATCGCGAGCAGTCACGCACGGCGGCGCGGGGAGCAGGCTACGCCGGGACGCTGAACATGACGCTGGCCGAGGCGCGTGACCTGGGGGCGGCTATAGGCTGCGACTTTTACATCACCGGGAACGCCGAAACGCTGCGCCGTTCAGCTTCCAATCGTCCGGTTTATTACGAGTCTTATGCGGCCATTTTCCTGGTCAGCGCGCGCAGTGGAAGTCTGCTCCGGTGGGTACGTCCCGCCTTTGAGGCATCGACGCCGGACGCAGCCGAAAAGCCATTACGGGCGAGTCTTTCCAAACCATCAACGCTTGAGTGGGTAATCGAGGAGGTGCTTCAAGCCATGCAGAACGAGCGCGATGAACGTGCTCGCGCTCTTGACGTCAGCGTTCCTGTGATCGAGGAAGCACCTGACGAAAACAGTTCGGCGGCGACAGATCTGCAGACACCTCGTCCGTATCGTCGTTTGCGCCCTGCGTATCCTGAATCTGCGGCGCGCGCAGAGGCAGAAGCCACTGTCGATGCTTTGGCGGACATAGATGAAAAAGGTGAAGTGGGCCTGGTCAGGATAGTGCGTTGGGGCGGCTTTGGTCTGGACGAGGCGACGAAGGATACCGTCCGGCGCCTGCACTTCTATCCAGCTATGCGTAACGGCCAGCCGGTGCCTTTGCGCGTATTGCTCCGCTACAACTTTCGTAAGCCTCTGCCAGAGCCGAAAAGGTAATCTGCAGATCTCGATCTTCACCATCATCGTCCACCGTCAACAGCGAAACTACTCTTTGCAGACTCAAGTCTGTACTGCTCCATCTCGTGTTATCATCCCGCCCGCCAAGTGCAGGTTTGAATCATGCTTTACCTATCTCAGGTATTGAGTCGTCCCATACGCGACCTCGAGGGCGAGCGTGTGGCGGCAATCAAAGACGTAATCGTGCGTCTCGGTGAGGACGATCATCCGCCCGTCACCGGCTTCATTGCGCGCTTTCGGCGGCGCGATTTCTTCCTGTCGCGTTGGCGCATATCAGACTTCGGCGAGCAAGGCGTGCGGCTGAATTCTGACATTCTCGATCTTCGTCCCTTCGTGCGCCGGGATGGCGAAGTGCTCCTGGCGGGAGACGTGCTCGATAAGCAGTTGATCGATGTCGACGGCAAACGCGTCGTGCGGGTGAATGACGTGCAAATCATCGAGACGGCAAATGATTGGCGCGTAACCGGTGCGGACGTGAGTCTGGCCGGCCTGTGGCGGCGTCTGGCGCCGGCGCGCTTCATGGGTAGCGGGAAGCCAGTGGAAGTGATTGATTGGGCTGACGTGGGGTACCTGGCGACCGACTCGACCGCTGTCAGATTGAAATCCGCCAGAGGCAAACTCCAGCGGCTGCATCCGGTCGAGATTGCGCGTCTGGCTGAAGCTTTTTCTTACCAACAGGGCGCGGAGATCGTAGAAGCGCTCGATGACGAAACTGCGGCTGAGACGCTGGAAGAGATGCGGGCCGAGCGACAGGCGCAGATTCTCAGCGACATGGATGAAGAACGCGCAGCGGACATCCTCGAATGGATGTCACCTGATGAGGCTGCTGACGTACTCGGCGATCTGCCGGAAGATAAAGCAGAGGATCTGCTGAACCGCATGGAAGGCGAAGAACAGGCCGATGTGGCGGAGTTATTGCCGTACGCCGACGACACTGCCGGCGGCCTGATGACCACGGAGTTTGTCACCCTGCCACGTGATCTGACTGTTGGTGAAGCCCTGGCGCGATTGCGCGAGATGGCCGAAACCCCGAACATGATTTATTACCTGTACGTAGTCGAGCGGGAAAACTCCTGGAAACTTGTCGGCGTGATTGCGTTGCGCAGCTTAATACTTTCCGATCCATCATCGCCGCTCGATAGCGTGATGCGTCACGGATTCCAAACTGCTCGAGCTGACGACCGGGCGGGCGATGTGGCGCAAAAGATTGCCGAGTACAATCTGCTGGCGCTACCCGTGATCGACGACGCAGGCGAGATCCTTGGCATTGTCACCGTTGACGACGCCATGGAAATTTTACTGCCAAAGGATTGGCGTCAGAGATTGCCGAAACTTTTTGGCTGAAGCTATTAGCGTGGTGCTCGAATAAGACAAATGGAGAAATGAGCGAGGACCCTCCAAGTGACCGAACCTCGGACAGCGGTGCGCAGCGCCGGACGACGCTTCCTGCGTCGCGGCGCCGGAAGTGTGCGTCGCACGGTCGCCCGGCGCCCTCGCCTTCTGATCTACCTGGCCATCCTCGGCCCCGGCATGATCGCCGCCAACGCCGGAAATGACGCCGGGGGTATCGCAACTTTTGCCTCGGTCGGCGCTGAACATGGTTACAGGCTTCTCTGGATTCTCTTCCCGCTAACAATCAGCCTCGGTATCGTTCAGGAGATGTGCGCGCGCATGGGCGCGGTCACTGGTAAGGGACTCGCCGATTTAATTCGCGAGCGCTTTGGCGTGCGCTGGACCGCCCTCGTGATGCTGGCGCTGCTGATTGCCAATGGCGGGGTTACCGTCTCTGAGTTTGTCGGCATTGCGGCGGCTACTGAGCTTTTAGGTGTGCCGCGTTATGTTTCAGTGCCGATTGCAGCCATGAGCATTTGGTGGCTGGTGGTCAAAGGATCCTACAAACGCGTTGAGCGCGTCTTTCTCCTCATGTCGCTGGTGTTTCTCGGCTATGTCGTCTCGGCCTTTCTGGCGCATCCAGCCTGGGGCACGATTGCCCATGAAGTTGTGCGGCCCCGATTTGATTTCACATCCGCTTATCTTTTCACGTTCGTCGCTATCGTAGGCACCACTATTTCGCCCTACATGCAGGTTTTCGTTCAGTCGTCGGTGGTGGAGAAAGGCGTTACGGCTGAAGACTATCGGCTCACGCGCCTTGATGTCTGGGTCGGAACTATTTTCGCAGTTACGATTGTCTTCTTCATCGTTATCTCGACCGCGGCTACGCTCTACGTGCGTGGCGAACATGTTGAGACTGCCGCACAGGCGGCGCAGGCACTCAAGCCGCTGGCCGGACCGTACGCCGAAGCCTTGTTCGCTATCGGATTATTCGGCGCTTCAATGCTGGCAGCCGGAGTGTTGCCGCTGGCTACCGCATACTCAATCAGCGAAGCACTGGGATTTGAAAAAGGAGTTTCCAGTAGTTTTCGCGAAGCTCCTATTTTTGTGGGCATCTTTACGTTCCTGGTGGCGCTGGGCGCCGTGGTAGCGATGATGCCGGGCTTGCCTTTGATTCGCGTACTACTGGTAACCCAGGTTATTAATGGCGTCCTGTTACCTGTGATTCTGATTGCCGTCCTGCGTCTGGTGAATGATCGAGAACTTATGGGAAAACATGTCAATGGTCCCATCTATAATCTTGCCGCCTGGCTAACTACCATAGTCGTGTCGGCGTTATCGTTGCTGCTGATTCTTACTACGATCTTTCCCCGGATTCTCTTTAAATAGAATTACCGGAACTTCGCGGGATCCCAGCGCAGCTTTGCCACCAACCTGTCCGGCTAAATCCCCCAAGTGGCAATCAGTAAGCCGCTGGCGCTCGCCACGTGGCGGGATTGGTGATAAAAGTATGCGACTGTTCGATATATGACTTCGTGGCCGAAGGCGTATGG
>JBDUCF010000191.1:0-5631 GCA_040003545.1 Pyrinomonadaceae bacterium
ATCGGAAATCGGCAATTGCAAATCGGAAATGGCTTATGGCACACAAAAAGGGAGTAGGGTCATCGCGCAACGGCCGCGATTCCAATTCGCAGAGATTGGGTCTGAAGAAGTTTGGCGGCGAGCGAGTATTGGGCGGGAATATCCTGGCCCGGCAGCGCGGCACCAAGTGGAAGCCCGGCAAGAATGTAGGCCGGGGGAAAGACGATACCTTGTTTGCGCTCGTCGATGGCTTCGTGAAGTTTGAAGACAAGGGCCGTTCAGGCAAGTACATCAGCGTCTATCCTGAAGCGGCTCCAGCAGGAGCGCCGGCCGCCGCAGCATAATCAAGAGAAATCTTAAATTATTAATGCGACGCCTGCCGGCTACCAAATAGCGGTGGGCGTCGCTTTCGATTTTGAATGTTCATTGATCGCGCAAAAATTCGGGTACAGGGAGGCCACGGTGGCAACGGAGTTACCGCGTTTCGGCGCGAGAAGTTTGTTCCCCGAGGCGGCCCTTCGGGTGGCGAGGGTGGCCGCGGTGGCGACGTCTGGCTGGAAGCGGACGAGTCTCTGAACACGCTGTTGCACCTTCGTTATAATCCGCTGCATATCGCTGGACGCGGAATGCATGGAGAGGGCTCCAACTGCTCCGGGCGCGAAGGCGCCGACGTTACGGTGCGGGTGCCGGTCGGCACGCAGATTTTTGATGCCGCTACGGGTTCGCTACTTCATGATTTTGTCGAGCATGGCGCGCGGTGGTTAGTTGCACGTGGCGGTCGCGGCGGCTTTGGTAACGCGCATTTTGCTACCTCGACTAACCGGGCGCCGCGTTATCACCAGGAAGGTTCAGCGGGAGAGGAGTTCGAGTTACAACTTGAACTCAAGCTACTCGCCGATATCGGACTGGTGGGATTTCCCAATGCGGGCAAGTCAACATTTATCTCGACGATATCTGCGGCTAAGCCGAAGATAGCGGACTATCCGTTCACAACACTGGAGCCGCATTTGGGAGTTGTGGATCTGGGTGACTTTCGCACCTTCGTCGTGGCTGACATTCCCGGTCTGATCGAAGGCGCGCACAAAGGAGCGGGATTGGGCGATCGTTTCCTGCGTCATATCGAAAGAACCAAACTCCTGCTTCACCTGGTCGATGTCTCTTCCGCAACGGGACGCGATCCGGTCAGTGATTACGAGACAATCAATCGCGAGCTGGCCGCTTATGACACCCGTCTGGCCGCGGCGCCGCAGATCGTGGTAGCCACCAAGATTGATGCGCTTGACGAGCCTGAACGTCTGGAGAAACTGGAAGCTCGGGCCGCCGATGACGGCAGACTTTGCTTCGCGATTTCTTCCGTGACTCAAACAGGTGTTCGCGAACTGGTAATCGCAGCGGCGCGCGCGCTGGATCAGATAAAGGCCGAAGCCGCCGGCACTTTGAACCTGGAAGACTCGGCCATACGAAAGAGCGCTTGAGCGTTGTTGAATGTCAAAGCGGCTGGAGTCATTTGAACGGAAACGCGCCGCCGCGTCTTTTGATTGAATTATGAAAAGGCGCATCGCCCTTTACGGCGGGACTTTTGATCCAGTCCATCTGGCCCACTTGGAAGTGGCCCGGCGACTTTTAGAGTTGTTTGCGCTCGATGAAGTTCTTTTCATTCCCGCCTGCGTGGCGCCTCACAAACGGCGAACAATCGTCAGCCCCGCGCTGCATCGTTACGCGATGCTGTCGCTGGCAACGCAGGACGATGAGCGCTTGCGAGTTTCAACCATCGAGCTGGATGCGCCGGGAAAGCCGTACACTGTCGATACGCTCCAGAGAATGCAGGAGACATTCGGAGAGCGGGTTCAGTTGTTCTTTGTCATGGGGGCCGACTCATGGGCCGAGATTGCCACCTGGCATGAATGGGAGCGCGTCCTGGCGATTAGCAATCATATCGTCGTGACCCGCCCGGGTTACCAGGTGGAAACGTCGCGGTTTGCTCCGGGGCTGCGAGAACGAATTGTTGACGTACGGCAGTTGGATCAGGGGGAGATCGGTGCGCGAGTAAACGGAGGCGGCGCGGCGAGGATTTACATTACTGATGCCGTGATGGCAGATGTTTCGGCTACCAGTATTCGGGCCAGCGCCCGGGCCGGTCGGGTGGATGAGCTTCTGAAATTTGTGCCGCGGCCGGTTGCGGATTACATAACGAAATACGGACTGTATAAGAACGAATGAAACAGAACACGATTAAGGAAGAAGCGTTACGGCCCGGGCCGGCCACAGCCGGCGCCGAGAAGCCGCCGGTGGTTGAGAAGTTCGATCTGGCACACCTGGACGAGAGAGTTCTAACGGCCCTCAATGCGGCGGCAGAGAAAAAGGCTGTCGAGGTCACGGTGCTCGACCTGCGCGGTATTGCCAGTTTCACTGACTATTTCGTGATCGCCAGTGGCACCAATGTGCGACAGGTCCAGGCGATCGCGGACGAAGTAGTCGAGCAACTTAAGCACCAGGGCACGCGGGCCGCGCGCGTTGAAGGTTATCAAAAGGCCGAATGGGTTTTAGTGGACTATGGCGACTTCATTCTGCACGTGTTCGAGCACAAAGCGCGACGCTTTTATGACCTTGAGCGGCTGTGGCGCGATGCACCACGTTGCGATGTGCCGCCAGACGCTGTCGGCCAGATGAGTGAGAGTTCCTTGAGAAAAGAATCGTGATCGAGCTTGTTGCGCTCTCGGAGGCAATGCGCGAGGTTGTTCGCCTCGCCGGACGCGTTGCTGCCACGGATGCCAACGTGCTGGTAACTGGTGAATCGGGCGCCGGCAAAGATGCACTGGCACTTTTCATTCATGCGCAGTCGAGCCGTGCGGCTGGGCCATTCGTGAAGATCGATTGCGCTACTCTGCCGGCCGATCTACTGGAAGCCGAACTTTTCGGTTATGAAGCAGGTGCTTTTACCGGCGCCAGCGAAGGAAAGCCGGGAAGGTTGGAAGCGGCACATCGGGGAACTCTGGTGCTCGACGAGATCGCCCACCTCTCGATCGGCGCCCAGGCCAAACTCCTGCGTTTGATTGAAGCGCGAGAATTCGAGCGACTGGGCGGTCGCCGCACCATCAAGGTGGACGCGCGGCTGATCGCTTTGACAAATGTTGACTTGGAGAACGCAGTCAAGCGCGGCGTTTTTCGGGAGGACCTGTTCTACCGGCTGAACGTTGTTCGCATAAGCGTGCCGCCACTGCGCGAGCGGCGGAAGGATATTCCTGAACTGGCGCGGGTGCTGCTGAATACGTTTGCGGAAAAGCACGGCCGCAAGGCGCGAAAAATAACACCGGCGGCGCTGGCGATTCTGAAGCGCTACGATTTTCCCGGCAACGTTCGCGAGCTGGCAAACACGATGGAGCGCGCCCTGATCGTTTCGCAGGACGAACACATCGACGAGGTGGACTTGCCGGAGCCTTTACGCGTCTCTGTCGCGGCGCGGGAGCGAGGCAATCGGCGGCAAACGCTGGCCGAATTGGAAGAGCAGTACGTCAAGGAAACGCTTGCTGCCACGGGCGGCAACAAGACTGAAGCGGCTCGGGTACTCGGGATTAGTCGCAAGAATTTGTACGAGCGACTGGCGCGGCAAGCGAAAGGGGAAACGGGGAAAGGGTGAACAGGGGAAACGGGAAAAGCAGTTGGCCGCTGCAATGCGATGGTTATCTTCATCCATTTATCCCCTTCCCCTTTTCCCCGTTTACCCTCCGGCATTCGATCAATGCGCATTCGGTTCATCTGGACGGGAAAGACCAAGGATGCGCGGTTGCGCGCGCTGATTGAAGAGTATTTGAAAAGGCTGTCGCGATTTGTTCGCTGCGACGTTTCCGAGCTTCGCGAAAGCCGCGCCGGCAAAGATCGAGCTGGCATCGAAAAGGACGGTAAGCGCATCTCAGACGGGCTTCATTCAGGCGCGTTGACGGTTTTGCTGGACGAAGGTGGCAGGGAATGGAGCTCGACGGAGCTGGCCGGTGAGCTTCAACGCTGGGAGCGCAGCGGCGCGAAAGAGGTCCAGATCGTGATCGGAGGACCAAACGGGGTCTCCGATGAAGTGGCCGCCAAAACAAAAGTGCGCTGGAGTTTGTCTCGGCTGACGCTAACGCATGAGCTGGCGCGGGTGATCGCGATCGAACAGATTTACCGCGCTTATACGATCGTAAACGGATTGCCTTATCAGAAATGAAGCGGAGGATTCACTGAAGAACACAATGGACAAGAGGAAAACAAAAACTTACCACGACAAATTGCAAAGCCGGCGCGAGGGCCTGGTCGGACAAGTGCAGGAAGCCGAAGCCTACAGCCGCGAGCGTGATTCCGAAGCGACGCAGGACCCCGCTGATATGGCAGCGAATGCCTATACCAAGGAGTTGCTGGTTTCGATGTCGGCAAATGACCGCCGCATGTTGGACCTGATAGACGAGGCTTTGGAAAGAATCGAGCGCGGCAAGTATGGAAAGTGTATCCACTGCGGATCGCTGATTCTGGAAAAGAGACTGCAGGCAGTGCCCTGGGCGCGGCATTGTCTGCGCTGCCAGGACCTGAACGAGCGCGGTCTTTTAATGCCGGATGAAGAGTAGCAGCGAATTATTTCGCATGACATAATCACGGCCTCCCGGGCTAAGTTCCGGGAGGCCGTTCTGTTTGGAGTGCCGCGAGTTGTTTGTCAGAACCGCCTGCGGTAGCGGGCGGTTGATCTATCCGTTCTGACTTGCTTGATGGCACGGGTTCAACCGCCCGCTACCGCAGGCGGTTCTGACAAGACGCGCGCTTCGCTCTGCCACCGCACTCCAAAATAAGACTCATGACCATAGCCACCATAGCCGGCCAACTCTACGACGCCACTCTGGCGCTGGTCTATCCACAGGCATGCGCCGTGTGCGCCGGCAGCGTCGAGTCTCGCGATGGTGGGATAGTATGCGCGGCATGCTGGGAAAACGCGCCGGTGTTCAGCGGAGCCGAGACTATTTGCTGGAAATGCGGCGCGACCTCGCCGGGCAAGATCGCAGACGATAAAGAGGAGCAGGTGCGCTGTCGCCGCTGTGATGAAGACGCGTTTACCGCGGCGCGAGCTTGCGGATTTTACGAAGGTGCGTTGCGCGCGTGTGTGTTGGAGCTCAAGCGAAAGCCTTATGTGCCGGCACAGCTCGTTCGCCTGATGTCAGACGCCTGCCGGCGCCGCCCGATAAATGAAGCGACCTTGATTGTGCCCGTTCCGCTTCATCCCGAACGGGAGCGCGAACGAGGCTTCAACCAGGCCGCCGTGTTGGCGCGGGCGTTGGCGCGATCGACGCATCTCCTGTGTGACGAGTTATCATTGGCACGCGCGGTCCATACGGACCGTCACCGCACTGGCATGGACGCGCGCGCGCGACGCGAAAGCGTGGCCGGGGCTTTCGAAGTCAGACGTACTCGGCTTATTGAAAATGAGAGCGTGCTGCTGATTGATGATGTCTTCACCACCGGCGCGACTGTTTCCGCCTGTGCGGTCGCGCTAAAGAATGCGGGCGCGAAGGAAGTATTCGTCCTGACCGTCGCGCGTCCACCGGCCTGGTAATTCTGATACGTTCGAAGAATGGTAAGAGAAGGGAGCTGAATGTGTGGACGGATCGCTAAGGCTGGTGAAGTACGGCAATA
>JBDUCF010000192.1:0-5589 GCA_040003545.1 Pyrinomonadaceae bacterium
CACTGAACCAGCCGAAGTGCTCTTATTCGATCTGGCGTGACCCTGTAGGTAAGTTAAACACCGGGTATTCATAGATGAGACTTTAATACGACAGGAGAAGCGAAATGGAAGCAACCAGAGTCACAGTTGATGAAGTAAGAGAGCGCATGGCTAGAGGGGAGCCGCTGGCTTTCGTCGATACGCGCAACGCGCAAGCATGGGCCGAGTCTGACAAGAAAATCGCCGGCGCGATTCGCGTCCCTTCTGATCAGTTGCTACAGCATCTTTCAGAAATTCCTAACGATCGCACGGTGATTACCTACTGCACTTGAAACCACGAGATGTCGAGCGCCCGTGTGGCGCAGAGATTATTGGAGAAGGGCTGGAAAAACGTCCATCCGCTTTACGGCGGGTTCGCAGCATGGGAGAAAGCAGGCCTTCCGATTGACTCAAAGTAAAACAAAGGCCGATGTCGAGCATGAAACTTTGCGGGAGTGGCAAAGCTCGGCGCCCTTCTGGGAAAAACATCGCGCCACAGTCACGTCCATGTTCGTCCCGCTGACGGACGCACTGCTCGAAGATGCGCGGATTCGAAGTGGTCAATCAGTGCTCGACGTTGGCGGCGGCGCCGGCGAGCCTTCGCTAACGATCGCGAAGGTGGTTGGCTCCGCCGGATCCGTCACTTGCACAGATCCGGTGGCGGAAATGATCGCGGCGGCCCGGCGCGAAGCACAACGTCAGGGAATAAGAAACATTAGTTTCGAGGTATGCGCCTCGGACTCTTTGCCGTTCGAGAATGACACGTTCGATGCTGCTGTCAGCCGGCTGAGCGCAATGTTTTTTTCCGATCCGCTCGGCGGATTAAGCGAAATGCTTCGCGTAGTAAAGCCTGGTGGTTATGTAGCTTTCGTGGTTTGGGCTGCCCCTGATCGAAATCCCTTCTTTCACGTGATCACGGATGCCGTCTCGCGCTATATTGAATCACCGCCGCCTGATCCAGACGCGCCAGGGGCCTTTCGTTTTGCTGAGTGGGGAAAATTGGCAGCCCTTCTCAAGCACGCTGGGGCAGTGACCGTGAAGGAGCGAGCGCTGAGCTTTCGCATCAAGGCCCCGCTGAAGTTGACGGAATTCTGGCCCGTGCGAGTTGAACTTTCGGACACCTTGCGCGAGAAGGCGGCCCAGCTTTCCCCGGACCAGTTGACGACGATTCAGCAGGAGGTTCAGGACTCGGGGCGGGAATTTTTCCAGAATGATCGCATGAACTTTCCCGGGGCAGCACTGGTCTTAACCGGAACGAAATCAGAACCCGGTCCATAATCTGAACGGCCTCGAGATAGAGATGACAAATCAAGTGGTGGCCTGAGGAAACATGTCATGAAAAAAACAAGGAAGAGCCGGCGCCAAAAGTTGCCGAGCGGCAGCGTGGGCTGGGGGGCGTTAGCATTAATTCTGCTTGCTGGTGTTCCCATCAGTGTTTTTGGGCAAGCACCTTCCGCCAGTCCTCCGGATAAGCGCGGTCTGGGCCTCGAGGATGCTGCGCCAACGAATACTTCTCAGCAAGCTCAGCAGGCAAGAGAAGCCAAACCGGAACTCGTCCTGCAGACCGGCTATAACAATTTCTTCGGGGCAACACGAATTGTTTTCAGTCCCGACGGGCGCCTGATCGCAACGGCGACGTTTCGCAGCAGCTCTATCAAACTGTGGGAGACCGCAACCGGACGCGAATTACGGAACCTGTCCAGCGGCACGCAAAGCGCGATGGGCATGTCCCCATTTGTAGCCTTCAGCCGTGACGGACGTCTCATAGCCGCGGCTGCAGGCAGCAACTCGGCCAAGATTTGGGACGTGACCACCGGCCGCGAGGTGCAAACACTTTCCGGCCCAGAGGGCTCAATGTCTGCTTCGCTCGGCGGCATGTACTTCATCGGCTTCACCCCCAACGGTCGGATAGTAACGATTAGCGATGCGATCAGAGTTTGGGAGATCGCCACCGGACGCGAACTGCAAACCCTCGCTTCATCGTCTCTGAACATAGCTGGTTTCTCCGGAGGCGAGGGGGGCGCGGCCCTCAGCCCGGATGGCAGCCAGTTGGCCACCATCATCACCGAAGGCGAAAAACCGGAGATTAAGGTTTGGGATCTGGCGTCCGGTAGCGAAGCGCGCTCTATCAATCTGCCGGACAAAGAAATCAACAGCGCCGAAGTGTCTTTTGCTGTGGATGGTCGCTTGCTCGTCTCCGGGATTGTGGAGAAGCGTCTGAAACTATGGGACGTGGCCTCCAGGGGGAATGAGCGCGAATTGGCCCCGACCGCAAAGGATTACGCCCTCGTTAAATTCAGCCGCGACGGTCGCCTCATTGCGCTCTCAGAAGGTTACACAATCAGACTCTGGGAAACAGCGACAGGCCGCGAGTTGCCGGCCTTGAAACTTCCTAATAGCGGGATCTTTACTGAGGGCAATGCCTTTATCAGCTTCAGCGACGATGGAAAGCGAGTTGCGACCGGAGGCTTTGATACGCCGACGGTCCTCTGGGAAACAGAAACCGGCAAGCAGATCATCCGCATGAACGGCCGTACCAACATGGCTTATAAAGTAGCGTTCAGCGCCGATGGCACGCGCCTCTCTTCGGGCGGCCGCACGCGTTGGGATCTGCGCACAGGGCGCGGTGTGCGCATTACCGCGGCCCCCCCGGACAGCAGCAGGTTCGGCGTCCCCAGTCCGGATGGCCGGATACTGGCGACCTTTTCACCTAACAGCAATGTCGTTTCAATTCAGGAAACGCCCACTGGCCGCCAGGTGCAAACACTAACGCCGGCCGGTGGTGGAGGAGTTGTTCAGCGCGCTGTTTTCAGCGCCGATGGGACCATGTTAGCGACGAGCTATGCCGCGAGCGCTGGAGAAATGCAAAACCCAATGAGCGGCAATCAAGCTTCGAGCAACATGAATCAAATAAAGATCTGGGATGTTAAGTCAGGGCGTGAGTTGCACTCATTAGCTGTGGCTAATGGCGCGAGCGAAGTGGGCTTCAGTGCGGATGGTCGGTTGATGGCCACCCTGGGAGGCCTCGGTCAGATCTCGCTCTGGGACACGGCGTCCGGCAGTAAACTGCGCGACCTGAGTTCTTCGCCGATGGAAAAACTAGGCGCGCTGGGAACCATGGGCGCTCCCGGCGCGATGCCTGACCTTAGTTCACTCGGCAACCTGAGAGGGCAGATGGGAAAGGCCGCTAAGAACGGCACCATGCCGCAGATGCAGATGCCCAATATGGCCGACATGACTGCGATGATGACGAACATGATGGGCGCAATGTCTGCGGGCACGATGGGCCGCTCAGTCACTTCCGTAGCTTTCAGTCCTGACGGCCGCACCGTCGCAACTGGCGGTGTTGAGTCAAAGTCGAATCTCGATCTGGCGGCGATGAGCGGGGTGCCGCAAAAAGGGCAAAAGAAAAATTCCGCGAAGCCGGCTGACCCTGCAGACATGATGAAGAACATAAAGGTCGAGGCGATTGGCCAGGTAGAGCTTTGGGATGTAGCCACCGGGCGCGAGATCGGGGCCCTCAAGGGACACGGCAAAGGCGTTACCCAGGTAGCCTTCAGTCGTGATGGCCGCCTGCTGGCGTCGAGCAGTACCGATAACACGATCAGGATTTGGGAGGTGGCAACGCAGCGCGAGCTCCGCACTCTTACCGGCCACTCATCCAACATCGATTCGCTGGACTTCAGTCCTGACTCGCGTTTGCTGGCGTCCGCCGGCGATGATGGCGGCACTTTCCTTTGGGACGCCAACACCGGCGAGCACCTATTGACACTGATCTCCCTCGACGATGGCAGCGAATGGATGGCAGTGACGCCCCAGGGTCTGTTCGACGGCACGCCGGTTTCGTGGAATCAGATTTTGTGGCGCTATAACCAGGACACCTTCAACGTCGCGCCGATCGAATGGTTCTTCAATGAGTTCTATTATCCGGGCTTGCTCGGCGACATTCTGGCGGGCAAACGTCCGAAGGTGGCCCAGGACGTTTCAAAGAAAGACCGCCGCCAGCCAATCGTGAAATTATCACTGACGGGTGAAAGACCCGCCGGCGCTGGCGACGCAACGACCATAGCCTCGCGCACCGTCCGGGTAAGGATCGATGTCGCCGATGCACCTGCGGACAAAGATAATCCGCAAGGCAGCGGGGCCCGTGACGTCCGCTTGTTCCGCAACGGTTCGCTGGTTAAGGTCTGGCACGGCGATGTGCTTCAGGGGAAGCCGGCTGTCACACTCGAGGACGAGATCACGGTGGCCGCCGGAGTGAACCGGCTGACGGCCTACGCCTTCAACAAGGATAACGTCAAAAGTAAGGACGCTCAGTTGCCGCTGACCGGCGCCGACAGTCTGAAGCACGCGGGCAGTGTTTACATCATTGCCGTCGGCGTGAATGAGTATGCGAACGCGCAATACAATTTGAAGTACGCGATGGCCGACGCGAAGAGCTTCGCCGAAGAGGTCCGCCTGAGGCTGTCGCAAGTGGCGCCGGTCGCGAGCGTAGAAGTCATTCCACTGATCAACGAAGAGGCGACCAAAGCGAACATACTGTCGGCCCTCAAGCGGCTGGCCGGCTCGGCTGAACCTCTCCCGCTAAAAAGCGGCTCGCTCGATCGGCTGAAACGTGCGGAGCCCGAAGATACGGTCATCATCTACTTCGCCGGCCACGGTACCGCGCAAGCGCAACGCTTCTACCTGATCCCGCACGATCTGGGCTACACCGGGGAACGGACCAAATTGGATAAGGAAGGCTTGCAGACGATCCTCGCGCACAGCATCTCAGATGAAGAGTTGGAACAGTCGGTCGAAGGCCTGGACGCCGGCCACCTGTTGCTGATTATTGACGCCTGTAACTCCGGGCAAGCGCTCGAGGCTGAGGAGAAACGTCGCGGGCCAATGAATTCCAAGGGCCTCGCGCAGCTTGCTTACGAAAAGGGTATGTACATCCTGACTGCTGCGCAGAGTTATCAGGCGGCGCTGGAAACCGCGCAGCTGGGGCACGGCCTGCTGACCTATGCCTTAGTTGAGGAAGGATTGAAAACTTCAATCGCGGACAATGAACCGAAGGATGGAGTCCTGATCGTCAGAGAGTGGCTGGACTTTGCCACCGATCGCGTGCCGCAGATGCAGGAAGAAAAGATGAAGCAAGCTCGCGGCCTGGGCCTGGATATCTCTTTTACCGAAGGCGAGCAAAAAATCGCCGACCCTCAGAAGCGCAGCGTTCAGCGCCCGCGTGTTTTTTACCGGAGAGAGCTGGAAGCGAACCCACTGGTCATCGCCAAGCCGTGAACGATTCGAAGTACATTTGGCCAGCGGGTCAGTCCGCGAAGCTGACGAATGACAATAGCCCACCGATTCATCGGTGGGGCCGGAGGAACGAAGGCTCATCAGTCCGTGAAACGGACGGCTGAATGGCTTCTGAATCTCAGCCGTCCGTTTCACGGACTAGCGACGTAGTAACCACCCCGATCCCAGCAGTGAACTGCTGGGCTATTATCAGTCGTCCGCTTCGCGGACTGGTTAGTCACTCGAGTTAACTAACGTCGAAGCCTATATTCACCACGGCCGTAATATCTTTCC